>NZ_JADNRO010000019.1:0-3257 GCF_019913725.1 Serratia sp. EWG9 | reverse complement strand
ACTCTCGCATGGGGAGACCCCACACTACCATCGGCGCTACGGCGTTTCACTTCTGAGTTCGGCATGGGGTCAGGTGGGACCACCGCGCTATTGCCGCCAGGCAAATTCTGTTTCATTCCAACCGCCTCACTTCCGTGAAGCCATCAGAACCAATCTTGGAACGTCGCTGAAAATCTCTCTAAAAACACCTTCGGTGTTGTAAGGTTAAGCCTCACGGATCATTAGTACTGGTTAGCTCAATGCATCGCTGCACTTACACACCCAGCCTATCAACGTCTTAGTCTTAAACGTTCCTTCAGGGGCCTTAAAGGCCCAGGGAAGACTCATCTTGAGGCAAGTTTCGCGCTTAGATGCTTTCAGCGCTTATCTTTTCCGCACTTAGCTACCGGGCAATGCCATTGGCATGACAACCCGAACACCAGTGGTGCGTTCACTCCGGTCCTCTCGTACTAGGAGCAACCCCTCTCAATCTTCCAACGCCCACGGCAGATAGGGACCGAACTGTCTCACGACGTTCTAAACCCAGCTCGCGTACCACTTTAAATGGCGAACAGCCATACCCTTGGGACCTACTTCAGCCCCAGGATGTGATGAGCCGACATCGAGGTGCCAAACACCGCCGTCGATATGAACTCTTGGGCGGTATCAGCCTGTTATCCCCGGAGTACCTTTTATCCGTTGAGCGATGGCCCTTCCATTCAGAACCACCGGATCACTAAGACCTACTTTCGTACCTGCTCGAGCCGTCACTCTCGCAGTCAAGCTAGCTTATGCCTTTGCACTAACCTCACGATGTCCGACCGTGATTAGCTAACCTTCGTGCTCCTCCGTTACTCTTTGGGAGGAGACCGCCCCAGTCAAACTACCCACCAGACACTGTCCTCACCCCAGATTATGGGGCCGAGTTAGAACATCAAACATTAAAGGGTGGTATTTCAAGGATGGCTCCACGCAGACTGGCGTCCACGCTTCAAAGCCTCCCACCTATCCTACACATCAAGGCTCAATGTTCAGTGTCAAGCTATAGTAAAGGTTCACGGGGTCTTTCCGTCTTGCCGCGGGTACACTGCATCTTCACAGCGAGTTCAATTTCACTGAGTCTCGGGTGGAGACAGCCTGGCCATCATTACGCCATTCGTGCAGGTCGGAACTTACCCGACAAGGAATTTCGCTACCTTAGGACCGTTATAGTTACGGCCGCCGTTTACTGGGGCTTCGATCAAGAGCTTCGCCTTGCGGCTGACCCCATCAATTAACCTTCCAGCACCGGGCAGGCGTCACACCGTATACGTCCACTTTCGTGTTTGCACAGTGCTGTGTTTTTATTAAACAGTTGCAGCCAGCTGGTATCTTCGACTGGCTTCAGCTCCATCCGCAAGGGACTTCACCTACATGCCAGCGTGCCTTCTCCCGAAGTTACGGCACCATTTTGCCTAGTTCCTTCACCCGAGTTCTCTCAAGCGCCTTGGTATTCTCTACCTGACCACCTGTGTCGGTTTGGGGTACGATTTAATGTTACCTGGAGCTTAGAGGATTTTCCTGGAAGCAGGGCATCAACTACTTCTGCACCGTAGTGCATCGTCATCACGCCTCAGGGTTGATATGCAACCGGATTTACCAGGTCACACCCCCTACACGCTTAAACCGGGACAACCGTCGCCCGGCCAGCCTAGCCTTCTCCGTCCCCCCTTCGCAGTAACACCAAGTACAGGAATATTAACCTGTTTCCCATCGACTACGCTTTTCAGCCTCGCCTTAGGGGTCGACTCACCCTGCCCCGATTAACGTTGGACAGGAACCCTTGGTCTTCCGGCGAGCGGGCTTTTCACCCGCTTTATCGTTACTTATGTCAGCATTCGCACTTCTGATACCTCCAGCAACCCTCACAGGCCACCTTCAACGGCTTACAGAACGCTCCCCTACCCAACAACGCCTAAGCGTCGCTGCCGCAGCTTCGGTGCATGGTTTAGCCCCGTTACATCTTCCGCGCAGGCCGACTCGACCAGTGAGCTATTACGCTTTCTTTAAATGATGGCTGCTTCTAAGCCAACATCCTGGCTGTCTATGCCTTCCCACATCGTTTCCCACTTAACCATGACTTTGGGACCTTAGCTGGCGGTCTGGGTTGTTTCCCTCTTCACGACGGACGTTAGCACCCGCCGTGTGTCTCCCGTGATAACATTCTTCGGTATTCGGAGTTTGCATCGGTTTGGTAAGCCGGGATGGCCCCCTAGCCGAAACAGTGCTCTACCCCCGAAGATGAGTTCACGAGGCGCTACCTAAATAGCTTTCGGGGAGAACCAGCTATCTCCCGGTTTGATTGGCCTTTCACCCCCAGCCACAAGTCATCCGCTAATTTTTCAACATTAGTCGGTTCGGTCCTCCAGTTAGTGTTACCCAACCTTCAACCTGCCCATGGCTAGATCACCGGGTTTCGGGTCTATACCTTGCAACTAATCGCCCAGTTAAGACTCGGTTTCCCTACGGCTCCCCTATACGGTTAACCTTGCTACAAAATATAAGTCGCTGACCCATTATACAAAAGGTACGCAGTCACACCACGAAGGTGCTCCCACTGCTTGTACGTACACGGTTTCAGGTTCTATTTCACTCCCCTCGCCGGGGTTCTTTTCGCCTTTCCCTCACGGTACTGGTTCACTATCGGTCAGTCAGGAGTATTTAGCCTTGGAGGATGGTCCCCCCATATTCAGACAGGATGTCACGTGTCCCGCCCTACTCATCGAACTCACGACCTGTGCATTTTAGTGTACGGGGCTATCACCCTTTGCTGCGCGACTTTCCAGACGCTTCCACTAACACACAAGCCGATTCAGGTTCTGGGCTCCTCCCCGTTCGCTCGCCGCTACTGGGGGAATCTCGGTTGATTTCTTTTCCTCGGGGTACTTAGATGTTTCAGTTCCCCCGGTTCGCCTCATGCCACTATGTATTCATGACATGATAGTGTGTCGAAACACACTGGGTTTCCCCATTCGGGTATCGCCGGTTGTAACGGTTCATATCACCTTACCGACGCTTTTCGCAGATTAGCACGCCCTTCATCGCCTCTGACTGCCTAGGCATCCACCGTGTACGCTTAGTCACTTAACCTCACAACCCGAAGATGTTTCCATCGTTCGCGCTGCAAACATTTGAGAGACTCTATGACAGGTTACTCTTTATCCCAGTACATCTACGGAGGGATAAATTTCAGCCGTCATGTTTCAATTTTCAGCTTGTTCCAGATTGTTAAAGAGCAA
>NZ_JADNRO010000018.1:0-5564 GCF_019913725.1 Serratia sp. EWG9 | reverse complement strand
CGCAGCAACTACCAGGATCGCGCCGTCCATCTGAGCAGCACCGGTGATCATGTTTTTCACGTAGTCGGCGTGCCCTGGGCAGTCAACGTGCGCGTAGTGGCGAGTCGGGGTGTCATACTCAACGTGAGAGGTGTTGATGGTGATACCACGAGCTTTTTCTTCTGGTGCGTTATCGATCTGGTCGAAAGCACGTGCAGAACCGCCGTAGGTTTTAGCCAGTACGGTAGTGATCGCTGCAGTCAGGGTAGTTTTACCGTGGTCAACGTGGCCGATAGTACCGACGTTAACGTGCGGTTTTGTACGTTCAAACTTTTCTTTAGACATCGATTGTCCCTCTAAGACACGGATAAATCGGTGGTATCACCACATCAACCAAGCATTTGCTCGTTGAATCCAGAACAGAAAGAAAATCAGGGGGCGAGAAATTAAGAAGTGGTGCTGATAGGCAGATTCGAACTGCCGACCTCACCCTTACCAAGGGTGCGCTCTACCAACTGAGCTATATCAGCACATCTTGGAGCGGGCAGTGGGAATCGAACCCACATCATCAGCTTGGAAGGCTGAGGTAATAGCCATTATACGATGCCCGCATCCTGGAACTCGGCTACCTGATTTTTCTGTAGAATTTTGGGGATAGAGCAGGATTGTTCATCACTCGGCTCGTATCCTTCGGGCCGGCTGCGCCTCGCGCTGCACAACTCGAACCTTGCCGAAGGCTTTCGCCCTCTCCTCCCGCCATCAACCGTTGCGGTGTTTATCGCATCTCAGTTAATCGCCGAAGGCAAGATTTGGTGGTGGGGGAAGGATTCGAACCTTCGAAGTCTGTGACGGCAGATTTACAGTCTGCTCCCTTTGGCCGCTCGGGAACCCCACCAGATTTTAACTACTTGTGACTTGAATGGTGCCGGCTACCGGAATCGAACTGGTGACCTACTGATTACAAGTCAGTTGCTCTACCTACTGAGCTAAGCCGGCATCAAGTGCAGCGCATTCTAGGTAGAGCGGGCGACCTATGCAACAAAAAAATTGCTTTACGCGCACTTTCGCTCATAAATCAGTCAATTTTGCATGCTGTCATGCAATTCGCAGCCTGTGGCGTGCAAACATTCATCACTTGCGGCAATCATTCTCTACAATTTTATCCACTTTTTGCAAGCTTTGAACGCCCCTTTCTCCGTGTCGGGCTTCTCAAAACACGTAACCCACGGCGGTAAACCGTGAGCGGGATCGATGCACCAAAAAGAGGATGGCTGCCCTGGTTCGTGGCGTGAACTACACTTATTCCTTGCTCTTTCGCCGTGGCTATGCCTTTTATCGCTCTGGCGCAGTTATTGCTTATCTTCATTACCCCCATATCTGGAGGAATGACCGATGAAAATAGTGCCTATCAACGCCGCTACGCTCCCGATTTATCGCGATGAATTGGCTCGCCTGTTGACCGATGCGGTCACCCACGGCGCTTCAGTGGGCTACGACACCTTAATCCCGCATGAAGACGCCGAGAGTTACTTCCACAGCCTGCGTCCGGCCTTGGCCAAGGGTGAGCTGCTATTGTGGATTGCCCGCGACGAACGCGGCGTCGTTGGCACCGTTCAACTCGAGCTCTGCCAGAAACCGAATGGCCGTAATCGTGCGGAGGTAGTGAAACTGCTGGTTCATAGCCGCGCTCGCCGCAACGGCGTAGGCCTGGCGCTAATGAAGACGTTGGAGCAAGCAGCACTGCAACAGCAGCGCGGGCTACTGTATCTGGATACACAGGCCGGTTCGGCGGCAGAAGCACTTTATCGCAGTCTGGGCTATCGCTGCCTGGGTGAAATGCCTGACTATGCGGCCGGACCCGATGGCTATTACCACTCAACCGTCATTTATTACAAACGTCTGTTCACCGTGACCCCGTCTTCACGCGCTATCGCCAGCTAACCTTCAGGCGGTATCCTGACTCCATGATACCGCCTTGCAACCCCGCTTTATCAACTGCGCGCCGCTTCGCACAATTGACATAAACTGCTGCCTATCGACAACTTTTGCGAAAAAAGTCTACGCCAAAAACGAAGCTGTCTATAATATGCAGCTTGTTTATTCTCTGGAGTTGGCGTCCGGCGCCTTTCCCAACCTGCGTTAACAGGCAGAATTTGGCTTATGATAAAAAGAGATCAATCTTTAGCAACGCCTTACCTACAGTTCGATCGTACCCAGTGGGCTGCGTTGCGAGATTCGGTGCCGCTGACGTTGTCGGAAGAAGAGATCGTTAAACTGAAAGGGATTAACGAAGATCTCTCGTTGGAAGAAGTTGCGCAGATTTATCTGCCGCTGTCACGACTGTTGAACTTCTATATCAGTTCCAACCTGCGCCGGCAGGCGGTACTGGAACAATTCCTCGGCACCGACGGGCAAAAGATTCCCTATGTCATCGGCATCGCCGGCAGCGTAGCCGTCGGCAAGAGCACGACCGCACGTCTGTTGCAGGCGCTGCTGAGCCGCTGGCCGGAACACCGCAGCGTTGAGCTGATCACGACCGACGGCTTCTTGCATCCAAACAAGGTGCTGAACGAACGCGGTTTGATGAAGAAAAAAGGCTTCCCGCAGTCTTACGATATGCATAGCCTGGTGAAGTTCGTGTCGGAAGTGAAATCCGGCGCCAAACGTGTCACCGCCCCGGTTTATTCCCATTTGATCTATGACGTTGTGCCCGAAGGTAATAAAGTCATCGAACAGCCGGACATTCTTATCCTGGAAGGGCTTAACGTATTGCAAAGCGGTATGGATTATCCTCACGATCCGCATCGCGTATTCGTTTCCGACTTCGTCGACTTCTCTATATATGTCGATGCGCCGGAGACGCTATTGCAAAGCTGGTATATCAACCGTTTCCTGAAATTCCGTCAGGGCGCATTTTCCAATCCTGATTCTTATTTCCATAATTATTCAAAATTGCCGGAACCGGAGGCGATTAATATCGCCACGCAATTATGGAATGAAATCAATGGATTGAATTTGCAGCAGAACATACTGCCTACCCGCGAACGCGCGAGCCTGATTATGACCAAAAGCGCCAACCATGCCGTTGAAAGCGTGCGTTTAAGAAAATAAGCCTACCGAACGATCAAGGGGACGCTGCCGTCCCCTTGTCTTTTCTCACTATTCCGCGCTGCGCAGCGATATCTCTCCGCCGATAAAGGGTTTGATTTCCCCTTCTTGTTCCAGCAGGAGTGCACCTTGCGCGTCGATACCCCGGGCGATACCCACAATCTGTCGCTCGCCAATCAGCAGTTTGACCGGTCTGTCGATAAAATTATCCAGCGTGCGCCAACGGCCAATGAATGGCGCCAGCCCATCTATCTCGAATTGTTTTAATGACTGCCGCAATTCATTAAGCAGAGTGGCGGTCAGCTCATTACGATCGATGTTAATACCGGCTTCTTGCAGGTTGATCCAACCTTGATTGATCCCACTCGCATTGGTATCCCGCATCGCCAAATTAATGCCGGCGCCGATGACCAACTGAGCCGCATCGCCGGTTTTCCCCGTCAACTCGACCAAGATCCCTGCCAATTTACGATCGTTCAGGTAAAGATCGTTGGGCCATTTGACTCGCACATCTTTAGCGCCAAGACGCTGCAAGACCTCCGCCATCACCATGCCGATCACCAGGCTCAGCCCCATCGCCGCAGCCGGCCCCTGTTCCAATCGCCAAAACATCGACAGGTATAAATTGGCGCCAAACGGCGAAATCCACTGACGCCCACGACGACCGCGGCCGGCCAGTTGGTACTCAGCGATGCAGGCGTCGCCAGATTGCAGCGTTTCGATACGATCCAGCAAATATTGATTGGTAGAGTCTACGACCGGCAGCACGGTAACTCGCTTGTCGTCCAGCCCTCTAAGAATGCGTTCCGCCTCCAATAGCTGCATGGGAGCAGGCAAGCTGTATCCTTTCCCCGGTACAGTAAAGACATCCAGCCCCCACTCGCGAACGGTTTGAATATGCTTATTGATCGCGGCGCGGCTCATGCCCAATGACTCACCGAGCTGTTCCCCGGAATGGAATTCACCGTCGGCCAATAGCGCGATCAGTTTTAACGGGACCTTGGTATCTCTCATGACAGCACCACCACAGCGTTCAATTCGCCAGTTGCGCCAATGAAACGCACCTCAGGTTCCAGCCATACGCCAAATTTATCGGCCACAGTCTTACGGACATGGCGCGCCAGAGCCACCACATCCTGACTATGCGCATTATCGATATTCACCAGCACCAGCGCCTGCTGGCGGTGTACGGCTGCGCCACCGATGCGATACCCCTTCAGTTCGCACTGATCGATCAGCCAGCCAGCGGCCAGCTTCACCTGACCATCCTGCTGCGGATAATGCGGCATTCCGGGATATTGTGTGATGAGTTCTGCGGCTTTCCCCGCGTTCACCAGCGGATTCTTGAAGAAACTGCCGGCATTACCGGTTTCGCGCGGGTCTGGCAGCTTGCTGCGGCGCATGGAACATACGGATTCGAATACCTGAAGTGGCGTCACCGTGGCGGGATCCAGCTTGGCCAGATCGCCATAGCTCAACTTGGGTTGCCACTGCTTGCCCAGACGCAGACCCAGCCCGACAATGGCATGCCCAGTTTGGAAGCGATGTTTGAAAATGCTTTCCCGATAGCCGAAACCACAATCGGCTGCCGGAATGCGATCGATGGCACCCGTAGAGAAGTCCAGCAGGTCGACATACTCACAGACATCTTTCAATTCGACGCCATAGGCACCGATATTCTGGATAGGCGCGGAGCCGGCCAATCCAGGAATCAACGCCAGGTTCTCCAACCCGCAGATCCCGGCCTGCAGCGTATATTGCACCAGATCGTGCCAATTCTCACCGGCGCTGACATGGAGATACCAGGCATCGTTATCCTCTCGAACATCGATGCCCTTTAGTTGGTTAACCATGACCGTACCCGAAAAGTCTTCCAGGAACAGTACGTTGCTACCTTCACCGAGAATCAGCAGTGGCTCCTGACGCTTGCGCGTTTGTTGCCAGACTTTGAGCATCAACTCAATTCTATCGGCGATGACCAGGTGCGCTGCGTTGACCGGGAGCGCAAAAGTATTGTGGTTTTTTAAAGACGCGCTTTCAGTAGACATAACGTTCAGTACCCATGCGGAAATAATCTTTTGCTTAGTCTACTCGATTCGAAGCGTCTGGCTAATATTTGTTTTAATTAACGTGAAATTTATCGAGTAATGCACTGAAGAATTAGGATTTATCTTTGATATAACAGGATAATTCTTATCAACATGTTCATAAATAGGCATTTTTATTATTTAAATAATAATCTGAATCTATCAATTATATATTGAGCTGGTTATTCTCCTGCTCAAAAGCATTATACGTGCTTATGTAAATAAGCAACGTCCGCTGAAATAGGTATTTTTCTAAGCAATAGATACGATCAGGGGATTTATTTTACGCATAGCAAAAAGCCCTGAACGTCAGTTCAGGGCTTTCGGCTTTGTTTGATGCCTGGCAGTGTCCTACTCTCGCATGGGGAGACCCCACACTACCATCGGCGC
>NZ_JADNRO010000017.1:0-25748 GCF_019913725.1 Serratia sp. EWG9 | reverse complement strand
TGTTAAAGAGCAGTGAGTTAGGCGCTTTCGCTTGCTAACTCGAGGTGGCGTATATTACGCTTTCCTCTTTCAGAGTCAACCCTAATTTTCAGGATTTTTTCTCTTTCTTCCCGGCCGCTGTGTGAAGTGAATCACTTGCGCCGTGTCGATGGAGGCGCATTATAGGGATCCGAGTTTTTTGCACAACCCCTTTTTTGATCTTTTCTTTCTGTTTGCACACTTTTCAGCCCTTCCGAGTGGATCTTGTGCGATCAGGGCCATTTTCCGCAGGATCCGGCGCTGCGATTGGTTGTAATTCCATCGTCAGAGTCTAGTATTGCCGGTAAATATGATCCCGACGTGAGGCAAGCACCATGTCCGATGCAGTACGTTCTTATCTTCAATACACCCCCAAACTCGGTCAGCGCGTCTTGATCGATCCTTCCAGCGTCGTCATCGGCGACGTCGATCTGGCGGATGACGTCAGCATCTGGCCGCTGGTCGCCATTCGGGGCGACGTCAATGCGGTAAAGATCGGCGCACGCAGCAATATACAGGACGGCAGCGTACTGCATGTGACTCACCGCTCCGAACATAACCCCGACGGTTATCCCCTGTTGATTGGAGAAGACGTGACCGTAGGCCATAAAGCGATGCTGCACGGCTGCGCCATCGGCAACCGGGTGCTGGTCGGTATGGGATCGATCCTGCTGGACGGTGTAGTAGTAGAAGACGACGTGATGATTGGTGCTGGCAGTTTAGTGCCGCCGGGCAAACGCCTGGTCAGCGGCTATCTCTATATGGGCAGCCCGGCACGCCAGGTTAGGCCGTTGACCGCCGCCGAGTTGGAAGGATTGCTTTATTCTTCGAACAACTATGTACGCTGGAAAGATGAATACCTGTCGGAAGACATCTGACGGGAACCCCGTTCTCTATAAATAAAGAGAACGGGGCAGGATTTATGCCGCCAGTTCGCTGCGCAACTGGCGCAATACCGGCTCAATCTCTGGCATCACTCCATGCCAAAGCAGGAAAGCATGCGCCGCCTGCCCCACCAGCATGCCCAACCCATCGGCATATTCCGTTGCCCCCTGCTGCTGCGCCCAGGCCAGGAATGGCGTAGCGCCCTGCTGATAGAACATGTCATAGCAACGAGTGTGCGCATTAACTACGCCCGCCGGCAACGCCGGGATCTCTCCGCTGATGCCGGACGCCGTCGCATTGATCACCAGTTCGAACGCTTGCTGATCCAATTGATCCATCGGCGCCGCCGAGATCTCCCCCAGATGCCGAAAAGCGTCTGCCAACGCCAGGGCTCGGCTGAAGGTGCGGTTGGTGATCGTTAGCCGACAGCCGAAAGACAGCAGCGGCAGGATCACGCCGCGCGCTGCGCCGCCGGCGCCCATCAGCAGGATGCGATCCTGCGGCCGGATCAATTGCTGACGCTGTAGATCGGTCAGCAACCCGATGCCGTCGGTGTTATCCCCCAACAGCTCGCTATTCGGTAATACCTTCAGGGTGTTGACCGCACCGGCCATCGCTGCGCGCTCGCTCAGCTCAGAAGCGGCCGAATAAGCACGCTCCTTGAAGGGCACCGTGACGTTCGCCCCCAGCCCTCCGGCGCGGATAAACGCCTGCAGGCTGGTTTCAAAACCGTCTAACGGCGCCAACACCGTCCCATAAGGATGCTCAATGCCGGTCTGGGCAGCAAACAGCGCATGAATTCGCGGCGACTTGCTGTGGCCGATAGGGTTGCCAAATACCGCAAACTTCTCCATGCCCATTACCTCTAGCCCTGACGGATCTGTTCGCCGGTCAGAACGTCTCTGATTTCGGAAGGATTAAGACGGCCACCCACCTTGCCGCGCAATACCGGGAAAGCTTCGCCGAACTGCCGCGTAACCTCATCCGCACTGCGGCATGGCTCCAGCCCACTGAGATTGGCGCTGGTCGACACCAGCGGCTTGCCATACTGCCGGCACAGCTGCTGCACCAACGGATGATCGCTGACGCGCACCGCCAGCGAGCTGAAGCGTCCGGTCAGCAAACGCGGCGTCCCCGGCCTAGCGGGCAAAACCCAGGTTACCGGCCCTGGCCAGCTGGCAAACATCGTCGTGCGCTGCTGTTCGCTGAGCGCACTGTCGTCGATATAAGGTTTAAGCTGTGCATAGTCGGCGGCGATCAAAATCAGCCCCTTTTCCCACGGCCGCTGTTTCAGCGCCAGCAATGCATTGACCGCCTGCTCGCTGTCGGGATCGCAACCCAGGCCGAATACGGCTTCGGTGGGATACGCAATCACCTGCTGTTGATGCAAAGCATCGATGATAGATAAAAGGTTCGGGCTTAATTCTGAGTTCATGATGTGATTATTCTGTAGTCGCGACGGGTTTTCCGCACAGCTTGCTGGCACAGCACAGGACGGGGCCTTTTGCCGTGCGCTTTTCCATCAGCAGCGGATAATGGCAATAGGCGCACTCACCGGCGACAGGTTTAACATTGAGGGCAAACTGGCATTCCGGGTAACGATCGCAGGAATGAAAAACTTTGCCGTAACGCGACTTGCGCTGCAGCAGTTTGCCTTGGCCGCACTGCGGACAGGTAATGGCGGTTTCGTCAGGCTTATCGATCACTTCAGTGTGATCGCACTGCGGATAATCGCTGCAGCCGATAAACATGCCATAGCGCCCCTGGCGCAGCACCAACGTCGCCTGACATTTCGGGCACTGTTGCCCATCCAAGACCTTAACGATATGTCCATCGGCCTGCGCTTTCAGCGGCCGAATATATTGGCATTCAGGGTACTGGGAACAGCCGAGGAAGGGGCCGTGGCGACCGCTACGGATCACCAGTTCGGCCCCGCATTCCGGACAGGGTTCATTTTGCCTGGCGGCAAAATCGCGTTTTTTGTCATAACGTCTTCTATGCGCGTTATCGGCTCAATGCAGATAACCTTCGTTCACTTCAAACAACAGTTCTTCCATTTGCTGATAGGCGCTTTCATATCCGGGGATATTAAACAGCACCATCAACACGACCCATTTCAGATCTTCGAGATCGAATTCCGCATTATCCAAAGCCATAACGCGGTCGATAACCATTTCACGGGTTTCGAGGTTCAATACCTGAATCTGTTCCAGGAACAGGAGAAAACCACGGCAGCCGGCGTCCAGACGTGCGCCTTCTTCTTCGGTGTAGATCCGCATTGCCAGCGGATCGGCATCCATAAAGTAAGGGGCATTTTGACCCTCTTGCAGGTCAGCCAACTTCTCAAGCCAATTCAACGCGTTGTAGATATCATCCCGATGAAACCCCGCCTGAGCGAGATCATCGGTCAGTTGATCCTGATCGACGCGCATCTCTGGTTCATTGTGGATATAAGTTTCAAACAAGTACATGAGTACGTCGAACATGGCTTGCCCTCCTTATTCGGACATAGCCGCCGGGTACAGCTGCGATCCACCCTGCTAACTCCAGCTCGAGTAACTTGATTACCACCACTGGCACAGGTTGGCCGGCACGTTCAGCGACGACGTCAACAGGTGTCACCTCATCTCCTACGTTAGCCAACACATCGCCAAATGGCAATTCAACTTCAGCCTGCGACGCACAAATAGTTGTATTTTCGTTCAGTGACAGCCATTGAAGGCCGCTTCCCAGCAATTCGGCGATATCTTTCGGCCCGGTGACCAGATGCGCGCCCTGCTGGATTAACCAATGCGTCCCCTCACTCATCGGGTTTCCTAATGGCCCAGGCAAGGCGAACACCTCACGCCCCTGCTCCAACGCGTAGCGAGCCGTCACCAGGGTACCGCTGCGCAGCGAAGCTTCTATGACCAGAACCCCCAGGCTGAGCCCGCTGATAATGCGATTACGGCGTGGGAAATGGTCGGCCAGCGGCAAATCGGTGACTAAATGATCTGAAATCACGGCGCCGCCCTGCTCGACTATCTGCTCCGCGAGCCGGCGGTGCCGGCGCGGATAGATATTGCCCAGCCCGCTGCCCAACACCGCAATCGTGCAGCCATCGGCCGCCAGCGCCGCACGATGGCAAATGCCGTCGATGCCGATCGCCAAACCGCTGGTGATGGTGAAACCGCAACGCGCCAACTCCTCGGCGAAATGGTTCGCCCAACGCTCGCCGTAATGGCTGAACTGCCGGCTGCCGACCATAGCGAGCTGAGGTTGCAACAGCACCCGAGGATCGCCCTCGATCAGCAGAAACAGCGGCGCGTCGTCGATCTGAGCCAGGCTTTCAGGATAGCCGGGCGCCCCATAGTTCAGCATACGGTGCGCCGGCTCCTCCAGCCAACGCAGGGTGGCCGCCAGATAGACGGGATCCACCCGGTTGAACTGTGCCTGCTGCCGTTCGTTCAATCCCAGCTCATGCAACACGCGGCGAGGCTCGCCACTCATTTGCGATAACTGTCGCACTAGCCGACTGGCCACGACGGTCTGTAGCCCCGTGACTCCCCGCATCCGTAAAGCGATCTCTTCCGGCCGCATCGTCTGTTCCCTCAGCAAAAACGGTGGTATTGCCAATCTGAGCAATTGGTGCGCAATGCTGTCAATCAGGTCGGGAAATGTCTAGAATAGAGGTTAAACCTCGTTCATTACTCGGATACAGATCTAAAGATATATGTCAGTCTTGCAGGTATTACATTTCCCAGACGAGCGTCTGCGCAAAGTCGCAGCGCCGGTAAAAGAAGTCAATGCAGATATCCAGCGCATCGTGGATGATATGTTTGAAACCATGTACGCAGAGGAAGGCATTGGCCTGGCTGCGACTCAGGTGGATATCCATCAGCGCATTATCGTGATCGACGTCTCCGAGAATCGCGATCAGCGCCTGGTGCTGATCAACCCGGAGCTGCTGGAAAAAAGCGGCGAAACCGGCATCGAGGAAGGCTGTCTTTCCATTCCCGAGCAGCGTGCGCTGGTGCCGCGCGCCGCGCAGGTGAAGATCCGCGCGCTGGATCGCGAAGGCAAACCTTTCGAGCTGGAAGCGGACGATCTGCTGGCGATCTGCATCCAGCACGAGATGGATCACCTGATGGGTAAACTGTTCGTCGATTACCTGTCGCCGCTCAAGCGTCAGCGCATTCGTCAGAAACTGGAAAAAATGGCCAAGCTTCAAGCCCGCGCCTAACCGATCAGGAAATCAACGTGTCTGACTCTTTACGGATTATTTTCGCCGGAACACCAGACTTCGCAGCGCGTCATCTTGACGCGCTGTTGTCATCTGAGCACCAGATTGTCGGCGTATTCACTCAACCCGACCGTCCAGCAGGCCGCGGCAACAAGCTAACGCCCAGCCCGGTCAAAATGCTGGCCGAACAACACCAATTGCCGGTATTTCAGCCTAAATCGCTGCGCCCCGAAGAGAACCAGCGCCTGGTGGCAGATCTCAACGCCGACGTGATGGTGGTGGTTGCCTACGGGTTGATTCTGCCGCAAGCGGTGCTGGATATGCCGCGTCTTGGCTGCATCAACGTACATGGTTCGCTGCTGCCCCGCTGGCGCGGCGCGGCACCGATCCAGCGTTCGCTCTGGGCCGGTGACAGGGAAACCGGCGTGACTATCATGCAGATGGATGTCGGTCTCGATACCGGTGACATGATGCACAAGATCGCCTGCCCGATTGAGAGCAGCGATACCAGCGCCAGCCTCTACGACAAGCTGGCGCAGCTCGGCCCGCAGGGCATGCTGACGACGCTGCGCCAAATGGCCGACGGCAGCGCCACCCGCGAAGTGCAGGACGAGTCGCAGGTCACCTACGCCGAGAAGCTGAGCAAAGAAGAAGCTCGCCTGGATTGGACACTGTCCGCCGCACAGCTGGAGCGTTGCATCCGCGCCTTCAACCCTTGGCCGATAAGCTACTTCACCATCGATGAGCAACCGGTGAAAGTGTGGCAGGCCAGCGTAATGGCGGAAAGCGCCAACGCGGAGCCGGGCACCGTTGTCCATGCCGACAAGCACGGCATTCAGGTGGCGACCGCCGACGGTATCCTCAATCTGATCCAATTGCAGCCCGCCGGCAAGAAACCGATGTCGGCGCAAGACCTGTTAAATTCACGTCGTGAATGGTTTACCCCGGGTAACCGGCTGTAAGTCACCCCACTGCCCGGCCGTTCATCGCCGGGCCGTTATTTTCTTAATGCCGATCGTTATCAGCTTCAGCCTATGAAAAATAATTACAATCTTCGCAGCATCGCTGCCAAAGCCATCGGCCAGGTGCTGGATCAAGGGCAGTCACTGAGTACTGTCCTGCCGGCGCTGCAAACCTCCATCAGCGATAAAGACCGCGGGTTGCTGCAGGAACTGTGCTTCGGCACGTTACGCGTACTGCCGCAGCTCGAATGGTGCATTCAGCAATTAATGGCCAAACCGCTGACCGGCAAGCAACGTACACTTCACTATTTGCTGATGGTCGGCTTGTATCAGCTGCTGTATACCCGTATCCCGGCGCACGCCGTACTCGCAGAAACCGTGGAAGGTGCGGTGGCGCTGAAACGCCCACAGTTGAAAGGTTTGATTAACGGCGTCTTGCGGCAATTCCAGCGCCAGCAGGAAGAACTTCTGCAGCGCGCCACCAACAATGACAGCCGCTACCTGCACCCGAGCTGGTTGCTGAAACGCATCCAACAGGCTTATCCCGCCAACTGGCAACAGATCGTCGACGCCAATAACCAGAAGCCGCCGATGTGGCTGCGCGTCAACCGCCTGCATCACACCCGTGAGGCTTACCTGCAGCTGCTGACCGACGCCGGCATCGCCGCAGAGCCTCATGCAGACTATGCCGACGCCGTACGGTTGCTGGCACCTTGCGCCGTGACCGATCTGCCAGGGTTCGCCGACGGCTGGGTCACCGTGCAAGATGCCTCAGCCCAAGGCTGTGTTGATCTGTTGGATCCACAAGACGGTGAACAGATCCTCGATTTGTGCGCCGCGCCCGGCGGCAAAACCACGCATATTCTGGAAGCGGCGCCGAAAGCACAGGTTATGGCCGTCGATATCGACGAACAGCGTCTGGCGCGGGTGAAAGAAAACCTGCAGCGTCTGCGTTTGCACGCAGAGGTTAAACTGGGCGATGGCCGCACACCGCAGCAATGGTGCGGTGACAAGCAGTTCGACCGTATCCTGCTGGACGCGCCTTGTTCGGCCACCGGCGTGATACGCCGTCATCCCGACATCAAATGGCTGCGCCGCGATCGCGACATCGCCGAACTCGCCGCCCTGCAGGCCGATATCCTGGAGGCCGTCTGGCCGCATCTGAAATCAGGCGGCGTGATGGTTTACGCAACCTGCTCTATTCTGCCGGATGAAAACAGTAGTCAGATCGCCGCGTTCTTGCAGCGCCATGCCGATGCCAAGCTGGTTGAAACCGGCGATGCGCAGCGGCCGGGACGGCAGAATATCCCGCATCCCGAGGACGGCGATGGCTTCTTTTACGCTAAGCTGATTAAAATGTAATTCTTCAGGGTGCCCACGCGCCCTAAGTCTTTCAGTGTGAAGCAGAGAACACGATGAAAATAATTATTCTTGGTGCCGGGCAGGTTGGCGGGACGCTGGCGGAAAACCTGGTAGGTGAAAACAACGATATCACCGTCGTCGATACCGACTCCGGCCGGTTGCGTCAGCTGCAGGATAAATTCGATCTACGAGTGGTTCAGGGACATGGTTCTCACCCCCGGGTGCTGCGCGAAGCCGGCGCAGAAGATGCCGACATGCTGGTCGCCGTCACCAACTCCGACGAAACCAACATGATCGCCTGCCAGATCGCCTATTCTCTGTTTAATACCCCCAACCGTATCGCCCGTATCCGCGCGCCGGAATATATCCGCGAGTCGGAGAAACTGTTCCTGCCGGAAGCGGTGCCGATCGACCATCTGATTTCGCCGGAGCAGCTGGTCATCGACTATATCTACAAGCTGATTGAATACCCCGGCGCGCTGCAGGTGGTCAACTTCGCCGAAGGCAAGGTCAGCATCGCCGCGGTTAAAGCCTATTACGGCGGCCCGCTGGTCGGCAATGCGCTCTCTTCGATGCGCGAACACATGCCGCATATCGACACTCGCGTCGCCGCCATTTTCCGCCAGGATCGGCCGATTCGTCCGCAAGGCTCGACCATTATCGAAGCCGGTGATGAAGTGTTCTTCGTTGCCGCCTCACAGCACATTCGCGCGGTGATGAGCGAACTGCAACGGCTGGAAAAACCTTATAAGCGCATCATGATCGTCGGCGGCGGCAACGTCGGCGCCGGCCTGGCCGCCAAGCTGGAGAAAGACTATAACGTCAAACTCATTGAGCGCAATCAGCAACGTGCCGCCGAACTGGCCGAGCAGTTGCACGATACCATCGTGTTCTACGGCGATGCCTCCGACCAGGAACTGCTGGCCGAAGAGCACGTCGAGCAGGTGGATGTCTTCATCGCCATCACCAACGACGATGAGGCCAACATCATGTCGGCTATGCTGGCCAAGCGCATGGGCGCCAAGAAAGTGATGGTCCTGATCCAGCGGCGCGCCTATGTCGATCTGGTGCAAGGCAGTGTGATCGATATTGCCATTTCACCGCAGCAGGCAACCATCTCCGCGCTGCTTGGGCATGTGCGCAAAGCGGATATCGTCAGCGTCTCGTCACTGCGCCGCGGCGTAGCGGAGGCGATCGAAGCGATTGCCCACGGCGATGAAAGCACGTCCAAAGTGGTTGGCCGCATCGTTGAAGATATCAAGCTGCCACCGGGTACCACCATCGGCGCTATCGTTCGTGGCGACGACGTCATCATCGCTAACGGCAACAGCAAAATCGAACAGGGCGATCATGTCATCATGTTTATTACCGACAAGAAATTCGTGCCGGACGTTGAACGCCTGTTCCAACCGAGCCCGTTCTTCTTGTAGAACGAATTTATTTGGCGATGGTCTATAATCGCGTAGTTGTTCTCTGCCTTGAGAGGAGATAAAACTTCTCTCCTTTTGTGGCAAAGGGAAATTGCTTTGTTAAACTTGAGTTATTAATTCTGCAAGGGGTGCGTTCTATGAGTATGTTGAAAGAGTTTCGCGAATTTGCCATGCGCGGCAACGTGGTCGATCTCGCCGTCGGTGTGATTATCGGCGCCGCGTTCGGCAAGATTGTTTCATCCTTCGTCGCTGATATCATCATGCCTCCGCTGGGCTTACTGATCGGCGGTGTCGACTTTAAACAGTTCCATCTGGTATTACGTGAAGCTCAGGGCGCCGTACCGGCGGTGGTAATGAACTACGGTTCATTCATCCAAACCGTATTTGACTTCGTGATTGTCGCCTTCGCCATCTTCCTGGCGATTAAATTGATGAACAAAATGCGCCGCAAACAAGAAGAAGCTCCGGCAGCGCCGCCAGAACCTACTGCAGAAGAGAAACTGCTGACGGAAATCCGTGATTTGCTGAGCCATCAACAGCAGCCAAAACTGTAAGACAGCATTTGGTTATGCCAATAAAAAGCCACCGGATGAAGGTGGCTTTTTTAATGCCTTAAAACCAGAAGGCCAGTGGTAAATTATCGTTTGATAGTTTGCCACTGGCCTCCCAGTTACCGCCTTTGTTGTGTTTTTCTTTACGTCGATAGCTGCCTTTGCCTTTCACATTCTTTTCTACCCGCTGACGGAATAGCGGGTCATGCAGCAGCGCCTCAATGGCGTTATCTTGAATCTGGCCTTTGGTGTGACGATATTTCGTCATGATAATGCTCCTGTAAAATATGAGGGATAAAACGGGGCGATAATACTGCCGGCGATATAAAAATTAAAGTGCCGTCAGCAACCTTTTTTGCCTTTGTCATCGCTGGCGCCCTGTTCCAAAGCTTCCAGGATCGAACAGTAGTTGCTGGTATGGGCGGTACCGCAGCAGGCGTCGCTCAGCCGTTTCAACGATTCACGCATCCGGGTCAGCTCCGCCAACTTGCTTTCCACTTCGCTCAGGCGCGCATCAACGATAGACTTCGATTCCTGGCAGGTGTGATGTTCCGGATCGACCCGGATCGACAGCAGCTCGGCGATCGTTTCCAGAGTAAAGCCTAACTGCTTGGCATAGCGGATAAAACGCAGCCGCTGCAGATCCTGCTCGGTGTACAGCCGATAACCGCCTTCAGTACGGACATTGTGATCCATCATGCCCTGCTTTTCATAGTAACGCACGGTATCCGGCGTCACTTCGGCAAGCTTGGCCAACTGACCTATCTTGAACATTACTTCTCCTCTCGGGTGAGTTTACCGTCCAGCGCACGCTGATATTCGCCATGCAAGAAGTCCGTGCTCATTCCAGCGTGACGTAACCGATGTTCCAGCAGCGCCATGCGCTTGCTGAGATCGACATAGTCCGGATGCTCACTGTTGATCCCTTGCAGTAAGTGAGCAACGGTTAATGCCTCTTTGCGATCTTCCAGCGCCGGCGGCAGATAACCGGCATTTTTCAGCAGGCGGTAACCGGCGCGTAGCTCAGCAGGCACCGCGCTGTCATCGTCCAGCACGAGCGGTTGTCCCTGGCCGGGCAGATTGTCGAACTCGCCTTTATCCTGGGCATCAAGGATATGACGTTCCGCCCATTGGTCGAGCAACCCCATAACAGACAGCCTCAGTGAGCTTATTGAATGAGTCTAAGCATAACGGATAGGAGCGGGGATCTTAAGCACGACGGGGGAATTGAGCACATTTGGCTGGATTTGGACGTAAAAAAACCGGGCAAGCCCGGTTTTTTTACGCGTCTACAGATTACTCTGCAGTTGCTACTTCTGCTTGAGACTCAGCACGATCAACCAGCTCGATGTATGCCATCGGCGCGTTGTCGCCTGCGCGGAAGCCACACTTCAGAATGCGAGTGTAACCACCGGCACGGCTCGCGAAACGCGGGCCCAGCTCGTTAAACAGTTTTGCCACGATCTCGTTATCACGAGTACGGGCGAATGCCAGACGACGATTAGCTACGCTGTCGGTCTTGGCAAGAGTAATCAGCGGCTCAACAACGCGACGCAGCTCTTTTGCTTTTGGCAGGGTCGTCTTGATGATCTCATGACGAACCAAAGAGCCGGCCATGTTACGGAACATAGCCTGGCGATGGCTGCTGTTACGGTTCAGTTGACGACCACTCTTACGATGGCGCATGACCTTATCCTTCTCAGTAAAACCTTAACCTGTGATCCGGTTACTCGTCAGCAATGCTTGCCGGCGGCCAGTTTTCCAGGCGCATGCCCAGAGACAGACCACGTGAGGCCAGCACGTCTTTAATCTCGGTAAGAGATTTTTTACCCAGGTTTGGCGTTTTCAGCAACTCAACCTCGGTACGCTGTACCAGATCACCGATGTAGTGGATAGCTTCTGCCTTGAGGCAGTTAGCAGAGCGGACAGTCAATTCCAGATCGTCAACAGGGCGCAGCAAGATCGGATCGAATTCCGGTTTCTCTTCTTTAACTTCCGGCTGACGTACATCACGCAGGTCAACGAAAGCTTCAAGTTGTTCAGCCAGAATGGTGGCCGCACGGCGGATCGCCTCTTCAGGATCGATCGTGCCATTGGTCTCCATCTCGATGACCAGCTTATCCAAGTCAGTACGCTGTTCTACACGCGCAGCTTCAACATTGTAGGCGATACGCTCTACAGGGCTGTAGCAGGCGTCAACCAACAGACGACCGATTGGGCGCTCATCTTCTTCCGAATGAATTCGGGCAGAAGCCGGCACATAACCGCGACCGCGCTGAACTTTGATACGCATGCTGATAGCCGCGTTCTCATCAGTCAGGTGGCAGATCACGTGCTGAGGCTTGACGATTTCGACATCACCATCATGGGTGATGTCGGCAGCGGTCACAGGGCCAATGCCAGATTTATTCAGGGTAAGAATAACTTCGTCTTTGCCTTGAACTCTCACCGCCAGCCCTTTCAGGTTGAGCAGGATCTCCAGGATATCTTCCTGTACGCCTTCTTTGGTGCTGTACTCATGCAGTACACCATCAATCTCAACCTCGGTCACCGCGCAACCCGGCATAGATGAAAGCAGAATACGGCGCAGTGCGTTGCCAAGAGTATGGCCAAAGCCACGCTCTAAAGGCTCAAGGGTCACCTTGGCGTGCGTCGAACTGACTTGCTCGATATCTACCAGGCGCGGTTTTAGAAACTCTGTCACAGAACCCTGCATTGTGTCCTCTCTTTGGTACTAAGCTTTACTTGGAGTAAAGCTCGACGATCAGGTGTTCGTTAATGTCCGCAGACAGATCGGTACGTTCAGGCATACGCTTGAACACGCCTTCCATCTTAGCAGCATCAACTTCCAGCCAAGTCGGCTTTTCACGCTGCTCAGCCAGCTCCAGAGAAGCTTTAACACGAGACTGCTTTTTAGCTTTCTCGCGGATGCTGACTACGTCATTCGGAGATACCTGATAAGAAGCGATGTTAACAACGCGACCGTTTACCATAACTGCTTTGTGGCTAACCAGCTGACGTGACTCTGCACGAGTAGCGCCGAAGCCCATACGGTAAACAACGTTGTCCAGACGACCTTCCAGCAGCTGCAACAGGTTTTCACCGGTGTTGCCCTTCAGGCGGGTTGCTTCTTTGTAATAGTTACGGAATTGACGCTCCAGAATGCCGTACATACGGCGAACTTTCTGCTTCTCACGCAACTGAACACCGTAATCAGACAGACGCGGTTTACGCGCACCGTGCTGACCAGGTGCTTGTTCAATTTTACACTTGGAATCGATCGCGCGAACGCCAGACTTAAGGAACAGGTCTGTGCCCTCACGACGGCTCAGCTTGAGCTTAGGACCCAAATATCTTGCCATTTTCTTTCTCCAACAATCCTAAAAGCTGCGTTACACGCGGCGCTTTTTCGGCGGACGACAACCGTTATGAGGGATCGGAGTCACATCAGTAATATTAGTGATGCGGAAACCAGCCGCGTTCAGAGCGCGGATAGTAGACTCACGACCAGGACCAGGTCCTTTAACCATAACTTCCAGGTTCTTGATACCGTATTCTTTTACTGCGTCAGCACAACGTTCTGCTGCAACCTGTGCTGCGAACGGAGTGGACTTACGAGAACCACGGAAACCGGAACCACCGGCTGTTGCCCAACCCAAAGCATTACCCTGACGATCAGTGATGGTAACGATGGTGTTGTTGAAAGAAGCATGGATATGAGCCACGCCGTCAGAGACTTGCTTTCTTACACGCTTACGTGTACGAACAGGTGCCTTTGCCATTATTCAATAACCCCGATTATTTCTTGATCGGCTTGCGCGGACCCTTACGGGTACGAGCGTTGGTCTTGGTGCGCTGACCGCGTACCGGCAGACCACGACGATGACGCAAACCACGATAGCAACCAAGGTCCATAAGACGCTTGATGCTCAGGGTAATTTCACGACGCAAATCACCCTCAACGGTGTATTTGGCAACTGCATCACGAAGCTTTTCGATTTGCTCTTCAGACAGCTCACTGATCTTAACATTTTCAGCAATACCCGTGGATGCACAGATAGCCTGTGAACGGGTTTTACCGATACCGAAGATCGACGTTAAGGCGATAACGGTATGTTTATGATCAGGAATGTTAATGCCTGCTATACGGGCCACTATGCACTCCTACTATTTTATACAGCAACACCATTCTGAAAAGCCCGTTTTCAGGATACTCAAATAATGTTGCAGTGCGACATACAAAAGATTGGCTGGCTAATCTAGCCAGCTCAACCCAACTTTGCAAGAAAAATATGCGAGATAATCAGCCTTGACGCTGTTTATGCTTCGGCTCGGCGCTGCAAATCACACGAACGACACCGTTACGCTTAACGATTTTGCAGTTACGACATAATTTCTTGACGGAAGCACGAACTTTCATTTTTACTCTCCGTAACTTCTCAAACGAATCTGACTAGCGGTTATAGCCTTTCAGATTTGCTTTCTTCAATGCAGACTCGTACTGACTTGACATCATCAGAGTTTGCACTTGAGCCATAAAGTCCATGATGACGACAACCACGATCAGTAGCGAGGTACCACCAAAGTAGAATGGTACTTTCATTGCATCACGCATGAACTCCGGGATCAGGCAGATGAAAGTAATGTACATCGCGCCCACCAGGGTTAAACGCGTCATTACTTTATCGATATACTTCGCCGTTTGCTCTCCCGGACGAATTCCTGGTACGAAGGCACCGGACTTCTTCAGGTTATCTGCTGTCTCACGCGGGTTGAATACCAACGCCGTGTAGAAGAAACAGAAGAAGATGATTGCAGACGCATAGAGTAACACATAAAGCGGTTGCCCTGGCTGCAAATACAGCGAAATCGTAGTCAGCCAGTTCCAACCGGTACCGCCCCCAAACCATGATGCAATCGTGGCCGGGAACAGAATAATGCTGGAAGCGAAAATCGCCGGGATAACACCCGCCATGTTCACTTTCAACGGTAAGTGTGTACTCTGTGCTGCATAAACACGACGACCTTGTTGACGCTTCGCATAGTTAACGACGATACGACGTTGACCACGCTCGATGAAAACAACGAAGAAGGTTACTGCAAACACCAATACTGCAACCAACAGCAGCAGGAGGAAGTGCAGGTCGCCTTGCCGCGCTTGCTCGATAGTATGGGCCACTGCCGGCGGGAGCCCCGCTACAATACCCGCGAAGATAATGATCGAGATACCGTTGCCGATACCGCGCTCAGTAATCTGCTCACCCAGCCACATCAGGAACATTGTCCCGGTGACCAAGCTCACAACCGCAGTAAAGTAGAATGCAAAGCCTGGGTTTAACACCAGGCCCTGCATACCAGGCATATTCGGCAGACCGGTAGCAATACCGATCGACTGGAATATGGCCAATACCAGCGTACCGTAACGGGTGTACTGACTAATCTTGCGACGGCCAGCCTCCCCTTCTTTCTTGATTTCCGCCAACGCCGGATGAACCACCGTCAGCAGCTGGATAATGATCGACGCCGAAATATACGGCATGATCCCCAGAGCAAAGATAGAAGCACGGCTGAGGGCACCACCAGAGAACATGTTAAACATTTCAATGATAGTGCCTCTCTGCTGCTCAAGCAATTTGGCAAGCACAGTGGCATCGATACCAGGAATCGGAATGAAAGAGCCGATGCGGAAGACAATCAGCGCGCCGATGACAAACAAAAGTCTGCGCTTCAGCTCGCCGAGCCCGCCTTTAGCACTTTGAAAATCTAATCCTGGTTGCTTAGCCATCTGCTACTTATTCCTCAATTTTACCGCCAGCAGCCTCGATAGCAGCACGAGCGCCTTTGGTGACACGCAGACCACGCAGGGTTACCGGACGAGCGACTTCGCCAGAAAGTACAACTTTCGCGAATTCGATCTGGACACCAACTACGTTAGCGGCTTTCAGCGCGTTCAGGTCGATAACATCGCCTTCAACCAGAGCCAGTTCAGACAGACGAACTTCTGCCGTGATCATCGCTTTGCGTGAAGTGAAGCCGAATTTCGGCAGACGACGGTACAGAGGCATCTGACCACCTTCGAAACCACGACGTACGCCACCGCCAGAACGAGACTTCTGACCTTTGTGACCACGGCCGCCGGTTTTACCCAGGCCAGAACCAATACCACGACCTACACGCTTAGGCGCATGCTTGGCACCTTCAGCCGGAGACAGAGTATTTAAACGCATCTGTTACTCCTCAACTTTAACCATGTAGGAAACCAGGTTGACCATACCGCGAACAGCAGGAGTATCCTCGCGCTCTACGGTGTGACCAATACGACGCAGACCCAGACCGAGCAGAGTAGCTTTATGCTTCGGCAGACGGCCAATTGAGCTGCGAGTTTGTGTAACTTTAATAGTCTTAGCCATGGTCAATTACCCCAGAATGTCGGCAACGGATTTACCACGCTTAGCAGCGACCATTTCAGGAGACTTCATATTCGCCAGAGCGTCGATAGTTGCACGAACCACGTTGATCGGGTTGGTGGAACCATAAGCTTTAGCCAATACGTTGTGCACCCCAGCAACTTCGAGAACGGCGCGCATTGCACCGCCCGCGATGATACCGGTACCTTCATGAGCAGGCTGCATGAACACGCGAGAACCCGTGTGAGCGCCCTTAACAGGGTGCTGCAGGGTGCCGCTGTTCAGCGCGACGTTCATCATGTTGCGACGGGCTTTTTCCATCGCTTTCTGGATCGCTGCTGGAACTTCGCGTGCTTTGCCGTAGCCAAAACCAACGCGACCGTTACCATCACCAACTACAGTCAGTGCGGTAAAGCTGAAAATACGGCCACCTTTTACGGTTTTAGATACGCGGTTTACCGCGATCAGCTTTTCCTGCAGTTCGCCAGCTTGTTTTTCGATGTGAGCCATCTTAAACCTCTTCCTTAGAACTGAAGGCCAGCTTCACGGGCAGCATCTGCCAGTGCCTGGACTCGACCATGATATTGGAAACCGGAACGGTCAAAGGATACTTTCGCAATCCCTTTTTCCAACGCGCGCTCAGCCAGAGCTTTACCTACGGCTGCTGCTGCGTCTTTGTTACCGGAATACTTCAGTTGCTCCGCGATAGCTTTTTCTAAAGTAGAAGCGGCTACCAGTACTTCAGAACCGTTTGGAGCAATCACCTGTGCGTAAATGTGACGCGGGGTACGATGTACCACCAGGCGGGTTGCACCCAGCTCTTGGAGCTTGCGGCGTGCGCGGGTCGCACGACGGATACGAGCAGATTTCTTATCCATAGTGTTACCTTACTTCTTCTTAGCCTCTTTGGTACGCACGACTTCGTCGGCGTAACGAACACCCTTGCCTTTGTAAGGCTCAGGACGACGGTAAGCGCGCAGATCTGCTGCTACCTGGCCAATTACCTGCTTATCAGCGCCTTTCAGCACGATTTCAGTTTGGCTTGGGCATTCAGCAGTGATACCTGCCGGCAGCTGGTGATCGATAGGGTGAGAGAAGCCCAGGGCCAAATTCACCACGTTGCCTTTAACGGCAGCACGATAACCAACACCTACCAGTTGAAGCTTCTTGGTGAAGCCTTCGGTAACACCAACAACCATTGCGTTCAGCAGAGCGCGCGTGGTACCCGCTTGGGCCCATGCGTTAGCAAAACCTTCGCGCGGAGCGAAAGTCAGTGCGTTAGCTTCTTGCTTCACTTCAACGGCGTCGTGGATAGTACGAGTCAACTCGCCGTTTTTACCCTTAATCGAAATAACCTGACCGTTGAGTTTTACCTCTACGCCGGCAGGAATGACGACGGGTGCTTTTGCAACACGAGACATTCTTTCCTCCCGAATTAAGCTACGTAGCAGATAATCTCGCCACCAAGACCAGCCTGGCGAGCTGCACGATCGGTCATAACACCTTTAGAGGTAGAAACAACAGCGATACCCAAACCGGCCATAACTTTTGGCAGCTCATCTTTTTTCTTGTAGATGCGCAGACCTGGACGGCTGATACGTTGAATGCTTTCTACCACAGCTTTGCCCTGGAAGTACTTCAGTACCAGTTCCAGAACAGGCTTGGCGTCGCCTTCGATTTTGAAATCTTCAATAAAACCTTCTTCCTTCAGCACGTTGGCAATTGCCACTTTCAGCTTGGAGGAAGGCATGGTGACCGCAACTTTGTTCGCGGCTTGACCGTTACGGATACGGGTCAGCATATCCGCGATCGGATCTTGCATGCTCATCTGTCTTTACTCCCGTGATTCAATTGGTAATTACCAGCTAGCCTTTTTCAAGCCTGGTACTTCACCGCGCATAGCGGCTTCACGAAGCTTAATACGGCTCAACCCGAATTTGCCCACATAACCATGTGGACGGCCAGTTTGGCGGCAGCGTTTACGCTGACGAGACGGGCTGGAATCACGCGGCAGAGTTTGCAGCTTGAGAACGGCATTCCAACGATCTTCATCGGATGCGTTCACATCAGAGATAATAGCTTTCAGTTCAGCGCGTTTTGCAAAGAACTTGTCAGCTAATTTCACGCGCTTGACTTCGCGTGCTTTCATTGATTGCTTAGCCATCAGTAACCCTGCCTTACTTGCGGAACGGGAAGTTAAAAGCAGCCAGCAGCGCGCGGCCTTCATCATCAGATTTCGCAGTAGTGGTAATGGTAATATCCAAACCACGAACGCGATCGACTTTGTCGTAGTCGATTTCTGGGAAGATGATTTGCTCACGCACGCCCATGCTGTAGTTGCCACGGCCATCGAATGACTTGGCGGACAGGCCACGGAAGTCACGGATACGTGGAACAGCAATGGAGATCAGACGCTCAAAGAACTCCCACATGCGTTCGCCACGCAGAGTTACTTTACAGCCGATCGGATAGCCCTGACGGATTTTGAAGCCTGCAACGGATTTGCGGGCTTTGGTGATCAACGGTTTTTGACCGGAGATAGCTGCCAGGTCCGCTGCTGCGTTATCCAGCAGTTTCTTGTCAGCAATCGCTTCACCAACACCCATGTTCAGGGTGATCTTCTCGACCCGAGGGACTTGCATGACAGAGTTGTAATCAAACTGAGACATCAGTTGTTTGACTACCTCGTCTTTGTAGTAATCATGCAGTTTCGCCATCGTATTACTCCAAATTACTTGATAGTTTCGCTGTTAGATTTGAAGAAACGGACTTTTTTGCCGTCTTCGAATCTAAAGCCTACACGGTCAGCCTTGCCGGTAGCCGCGTTGAAGATAGCAATGTTAGAAACCTGAATTGCAGCTTCTTTCTCAACAATGCCGCCTGGTTGGTTCAGAGCCGGAACCGGCTTCTGGTGTTTCTTAACCAGGTTGATGCCTTCAACAATGACCTTGCCAGCAGACAGGACATTTTTTACTTTACCGCGCTTACCTTTGTCTTTCCCGGTAATCACGATAACTTCGTCATCACGACGGATCTTCGCTGCCATGTTCGCTCCTTAGAGTACTTCTGGTGCCAGAGAGATAATTTTCATGAACTTCTCATTACGCAGTTCACGAGTTACCGGCCCAAAAATACGCGTACCGATTGGCTGCTCGCTGTTATTGTTCAAAATAACGCATGCATTGCCATCGAAGCGAATGACAGAACCGTCCGGGCGACGTACACCCTTCTTGGTGCGCACCACTACCGCCTTCAGAACATCGCCTTTCTTCACCTTACCGCGAGGAATTGCTTCCTTGATGGTAATTTTGATGATGTCGCCGACGCCTGCGTAGCGACGGTGCGAGCCACCTAGAACCTTGATACACATTACGCGACGTGCACCGGAGTTGTCGGCGACGTTCAGCATAGTCTGTTCTTGGATCATTTTAGTGCTCCGCTAATGTCAACTACTACTTTAAAGACCCAAGTAAAAATTAGGCCGTTGAAAAGCCCCATAACCGAGGGCGCAGCATTATAACACCGCTTACTTGGTATGGGTAGAAAAAATAAACGGCTCATTTTCTGAGCCGTTTATTAAGTGAGAGCCAGCTACTCTATTACAGAATCGCTTTCTCTACAACGCGAACCAACGTCCAGGACTTGGTCTTGGACAGTGGGCGGCATTCGCGGATTTCAACCACGTCGCCGGTACCACATTCGTTGTTCTCGTCATGTACGTGCAGCTTGGTCGTACGTTTGATGAATTTCCCGTAGATTGGGTGCTTCACAGTACGCTCGATAGCAACAACGATGGATTTCTCCATTTTATCGCTAACAACACGACCCTGCAGGGTACGGATAACTTCAGTCATTTACACACCCGCCTTTTGAGTCAGTAAAGTCTTAACGCGTGCGACGTCACGACGCACTTGTTTCAACAGGTGAGTTTGTTGCAGCTGGCCACTGGCCGCCTGCATGCGCAAGTTGAATTGCTCACGCAGCAGGTTGAGCAGCTCGGCATTCAGCTCTTCAACGCTTTTTTCACGCAGCTCTTGTGCTTTCATTACATCACCGTCTTAGTTACAAAGGTGGTTTTGATCGGCAGTTTCGCTGCTGCCAGTTTGAATGCCTCGCGGGCAACCTCTTCTGGCACGCCGTCCATTTCGTACAGGACCTTACCAGGCTGGATCAGGGCAACCCAATACTCCACGTTACCCTTACCTTTACCCATACGCACTTCCAGCGGCTTCTCGGTGATCGGTTTGTCCGGGAATACACGGATCCAGATCTTGCCTTGACGCTTAACTGCACGAGTCATTGCACGACGAGCTGCTTCGATTTGACGAGCAGTCAGACGGCCACGGCCAACAGCTTTCAGACCGAAAGTGCCGAAGCTAACATCCGTACCTTGCGCCAGACCACGGTTGCGGCCCTTGTGCACCTTACGGAATTTTGTACGCTTTGGTTGTAACATCAGCGACTCTCCTTACTTGCGGCCTTTACGCTGCTGCTTTTTAGGTTGAGCAGCCGGTTCCGGTTGTTCAACTGCAGCCATACCACCCAGGATCTCACCTTTGAAGATCCATACCTTAACGCCGATTACACCATAAGTGGTGTGCGCTTCAGATGTGTTGTAGTCGATGTCCGCACGCAGAGTGTGCAATGGAACACGACCTTCGCGGTACCATTCGGTACGTGCGATTTCAGCGCCGCCAAGACGGCCGCTTACTTCAACTTTGATACCTTTAGCGCCAAGACGCATTGCGTTCTGTACTGCACGCTTCATAGCACGACGGAACATAACGCGACGTTCCAGCTGAGAAGTGATGCTGTCAGCAACCAATTTAGCGTCGAGTTCCGGTTTACGGACTTCGGCGATGTTGATCTGTGCAGGAACGCCAGCGATGTCCGCTACGACCTTGCGCAGTTTTTCGACGTCTTCACCTTTCTTGCCGATAACGATGCCTGGGCGAGCAGTGTGAATGGTCACACGGATGCTCTTCGCAGGACGCTCGATAACGATGCGAGAAACGGAAGCTTTCGACAGTTCCTTAGTCAGGAATTGACGAACTTTAAAGTCGCTGTCCAGGTTGTCAGCGAATTCTTTGGTATTCGCATACCAAGTAGAGTTCCAAGGTTTGACAATACCCAGGCGAATACCATTAGGATGTACTTTCTGACCCATTGCTAGTCTCCAGAGTCTCAGCGATCGGACACAACCACAGTAATGTGGCTGGTGCGCTTCAGGATGCGATCTGCACGACCTTTTGCACGCGGCATAATGCGCTTCATGCTTGGGCCTTCGTCTACGAAGATTTTCGTAACTTTCAGATCATCGATGTCAGCGCCATCGTTGTGTTCTGCGTTAGCAATGGCAGACTCCAGCACTTTCTTAACCAGACCAGCAGCTTTCTTGTTGGTGTAGGTCAGAGTTTCCAGAGCTTGCGACACTTTCTTACCGCGAATCAGGTCAGCAACAAGGCGAACCTTCTGAGCAGAAGAACGAGCGTGGCGATGTTTAGCGATAGTTTCCATCTCTTCCTCCTACCTTAGCGCTTTTTAGCTTTTTTATCAGCCGCATGGCCGCGATAAGTACGAGTCGGCGCGAATTCACCCAGTTTGTGACCGACCATTTCATCGGAAACGAACACTGGTACGTGCTGACGACCATTATGGACAGCGATGGTCAAACCGATCATGTTAGGAAAGATCGTTGAACGACGGGACCAAGTGCGCAAAGGCTTCTTGTCACCGCTTTCCACCGCTTTCTCTACCTTCTTCAGCAAGTGCAGGTCAATAAAAGGACCTTTCTTGAGAGAACGTGGCATGGCTTATCCTCTAATTATTTTTTGCTACGGCGACGTACGATGAACTTATCAGTACGCTTGTTGCTACGGGTCTTCTTACCTTTGGTCTGAACGCCCCACGGAGTTACCGGGTGCTTACCAAAGTTACGACCTTCACCACCACCGTGCGGGTGATCTACCGGGTTCATCGCCGTACCGCGAACGGTAGGACGAACACCACGCCAACGTGCAGCACCTGCTTTACCCAGAACGCGAAGCATGTGTTCAGCGTTACCGACTTCACCCAGGGTGGCGCGGCAATCAGCTGGAACTTTACGCATTTCGCCGGAGCGCAGACGCAGAGTTACGTAGGAACCATCACGAGCAACGATCTGAACGTAGGCACCAGCGGAGCGAGCCATCTGGCCGCCTTTGCCTGGTTTCATTTCTACGTTGTGAACCGTTGAACCAACTGGAATGTTGCGCATCGGCAGGGTGTTACCCGCTTTGATTGCAGCATCAACGCCAGATTGAATCTGGTCACCAGCTTTCAGGCCTTTCGGCGCCAGGATGTAACGGCGTTCGCCGTCTTTGTACAGAACCAGCGCGATGTTCGCGGAACGGTTCGGATCGTACTCCAGACGCTCAACCACAGCAGGGATACCGTCTTTGTTGCGCTTGAAGTCAACCAGACGATAATGTTGCTTGTGGCCACCACCGATATGACGGGTGGTGATACGGCCATTGTTGTTACGACCACCGCTTTTGCTCAGTTTTTCCAGCAGCGGGGCATAAGGTTTACCCTTGTGCAGCTCAGGGTTAACCACTTTAACAACGTGGCGACGACCCGGAGATGTAGGTTTACATTTAACAATTGCCATTGTTCTTACTCCTCCGACTTACTCTGCGCCGCCGATGAAGTCCAGATTCTGGCCTTCTTTCAGGGTGACGTAAGCTTTTTTCCAGTCGCTACGACGACCAACACGCTGACCGTGACGTTTCACTTTCCCTTTAACAACCAGGGTGTTCACGTCTTCGACTTCGACTTCAAACAGTTTCTGCACTGCAGCTTTGATTTCTGCTTTGGTCGCGTCTTTGGCAACTTTGAGAACGATGGTGTTGCTTTTTTCCATCGCAGCGGATGCTTTTTCAGATACGTGCGGTGCACGCAGCACTTTCAGCAAACGTTCTTCACGGATCATGCCAGCATCTCCTCAACTTGCTTCACAGCATCAGCAGTCATAACCACTTTGTCGAAGGCGATCAGGCTAACCGGATCGATACCTGCTACATCGCGCACGTCAACCTTGTACAGGTTGCGAGCTGCCAGGAACAGATTCTCATCCAGTTCACCGGTCACGATCAGCACGTCTTCCAGAGCCATATCTTTCAGTTTCTGTGCCAGCAGCTTAGTTTTAGGTGCTTCTACAGAGAACTTCTCGACAACGATCAGACGATCTTGACGTACCAGTTCGGACAGGATGCTTTTCAGCGCGCCGCGGTACATCTTTTTGTTTACTTTCTGACTGTGGTCCTGTGGCTTAGCAGCAAAGGTCACGCCGCCTGAACGCCAGATCGGGCTCTTTACAGAACCTGAACGCGCACGGCCGGTGCCTTTCTGACGCCATGGCTTTTTGCCGGAACCAGTTACTTCAGCACGGGTCTTCTGAGCACGGGTACCTTGACGGGCACCTGCTGCATAAGCAACAACAACCTGGTGTACCAGCGCTTCGTTGAAATCACGACCGAAGGTAGTTTCGGAAACAGTCAGCGCGCTTTGCGCGTCTTTCAATACTAATTCCATTGCTATCCCCTTACGCCTTCACAGCTGGTTTAACGATCAGGTTGCCACCGGTTGCGCCCGGTACAGCACCCTTAACCAGCAGCAGGTTGCGCTCAGCGTCAACACGTACTACGTCCAGGCTCTGAACGGTTACGCGCTCATCACCCAGGTGGCCAGCCATTTTCTTGCCTTTGAACACTTTGCCCGGAGTCTGGTTCTGACCGATAGAACCCGGAACGCGGTGAGACAAGGAGTTACCGTGGGTAGCGTCTTGGGTACGGAAGTTCCAGCGCTTAACAGTGCCAGCAAAACCTTTACCTTTAGAAGTACCGGTAACATCGACTTTTTTAACGTCAGCGAAGATTTCTACGCTAATTTCCTGACCTGCAGCGAATTCTTGACCTTCTTCCAGGCGGAATTCCCACAGACCACGGCCAGCTTCAACGCCAGCTTTAGCGAAATGGCCCGCTTCCGGCTTGGTTACACGGTTAGCTTTTTTGCTACCAGTGGTAACCTGAACGGCACGGTAACCGTCGGTGTCCAGGCTTTTAACCTGAGTCACGCGGTTCGCTTCAATTTCAATTACGGTTACTGGGATAGAAACGCCATCTTCAGTGAAGATACGGGTCATACCCACTTTTTTACCGACTAAACCAATCATTGTTTCAACCTCTCAATCGCTCAATGACCTGATTAACCCAGGCTGATCTGCACGTCTACACCGGCAGCCAGATCCAGACGCATCAGAGCATCAACGGTTTTCTCGGTTGGCTCAACGATGTCAACCAGACGCTTGTGAGTGCGAATCTCGTACTGATCGCGCGCGTCTTTGTTGACGTGCGGAGAAATCAGAACGGTAAAGCGCTCTTTGCGAGTTGGCAGCGGGATCGGACCACGGACTTGCGCACCAGTGCGCTTTGCAGTCTCGACGATTTCCGCGGTTGATTGATCGATCAGACGATGATCAAACGCTTTCAGGCGGATACGGATTCTTTGGTTCTGCATGAGACCAGAGCTCCAATTATTTATAAACGTAAATAATTACTCCTCACACCCATTTCGATTGATGGGGGAGTGTAATCGTCAACATATAACCCCCATATCGGGAGTATTGTTCGAAAGGCAAAAAAGGCCTGCCAATCGACTGATTCGCTAAAATCAGGCTTACCAAGATTAGGTAAGCCCGCGCATTATACGCAAAATGGCCCAGGAAGCAAGCCGCAGTTGGAAATATGCTCAGGAAATCGTCATTTTTGCGCGTTCATTGGCAGTTGGCGTGTTAACACGGTGAACAGGGAATGAATTAGGCTTGGCGGGAACACTCTCCCCTGCCCCACCGATAAAACGGCCGCCGGCAGGAGAGACGATGACGAATGGACGGAAGGCTTACTCTTTGCGCTCTAAAATCTGGGCCTGGGCATAGTTCTGAATACCGAGACGGGCAATCAGATCCAGCTCCGTTTCCAGCCAGTCGATATGCTCTTCTTCATCGGCCAAGATATCAATCATCAAATCGCGGCTAACGTAATCGTGGATCGAATCGGCATAGGCGATGCCTTCGCGCAGGTTCTTGGCGCCCGCCAGCTCCAGCGCCAGATCGGAACGCAGCATCTCTTCAATGTCTTCGCCGATGTTCAGCTTGCCGAGATCTTGCAGATTCGGTATCCCTTCCAGGAACAGGATACGCTCGATGTAGCGATCGGCATGTTTCATTTCGTCGATCGACTCGTGATATTCCTTGTCGTTGAGGCGCATTAAGCCCCAATTCTTGAACATGCGGGCGTGCAGGAAATATTGATTGATGGCAACCAGCTCGTTGCCGAGCAGTTTATTGAGGTGAGCAATGATCTTTTTATCGCCTTTCATAGGTAACTCCTCCTGGCCAGTTCTAAAAGTGTAGAACCTGTAAGCCAAGAGTCAAAAATAACCTTACCCTTTGTTAGGCAACTTCATGCATTGGGATGATAGTTCCGCGTTCCTCCACCATAATCTGTCTTGCCTGACGAATGCACTTTCCACAATCGGTACCAATCGGCACAAGTTCACGCAGTTGCTTCATGGTATGGGGATTGTGCTGACGCACCGCATTACGGATCGCTTTGTCAGTCACCGCATTACACAGACATACATACATAGAGAGACTCACTTCTTAACCAATGCATTGAGTCTAAATAGGAATGGTTTTTATTTCAATTAAGATTTGTACAAATTGCATAAAAAAAGGGCACCGAAGTGCCCTTTTTTGTGTCGAAAAATTATTCGCGATTAAGCGATAACTTTAGCAACAACACCAGCGCCTACAGTACGGCCGCCTTCACGGATTGCGAAACGCAGACCGTCGTCCATCGCGATTGGGTGAA
>NZ_JADNRO010000016.1:0-30594 GCF_019913725.1 Serratia sp. EWG9 | reverse complement strand
GTCTTGTGGAGTGCCCACACAGATTGTCTGATAAATTGTTAAAGAGCAGTGAGTTAGGCGCTTTCGCTTGCTAACTCGAGGTGGCGTATATTACGCTTTCCTCTTTCAGAGTCAACCCTAATTTTCAGGATTTTTCTCTGCGACCCCCGGATACTCTGTGAAGTTGTTCACATGTTCCGTGTCGATGGAGGCGCATTATAGGGAGTTCCTCGCAGGCCGCAACAGGTATTTTCAGCAAAAACGATCGTTAGCTGCATTCCACAGCAAAACCCCGCTTTATACCCACTTGCACACAGTGTTATCCACAGATGCGATTTGTACGGAAAATTTACGAGCGCCACGCAAACGTTTTCGCTACAATTCCCCGCGACGAAACGATCCCCCTTTTTACGGGGGCGTTACCTGAATTTGTGCCTGTCCCTCCCTTTATAAGGCAGAAAACCGCGCTTTATAGAGAGAACGAGGTGGACATTCACGTAACGCTCTTTAATTGCGACTCAAAGCCAAGGGATAAAACCATGCAACAACCTCGTCCAATCCGCCGGGCTCTGCTCAGCGTGTCTGACAAAGCCGGTATCGTTGAATTCGCCGAAGCGCTTTCCCAGCGCGGCGTTGAACTGCTCTCCACCGGCGGCACCGCCCGCCTGCTGGCAGACGCCGGTCTGCCCGTTACCGAAGTTTCCGACTACACCGGCTTCCCGGAGATGATGGACGGACGAGTTAAGACCCTGCACCCGAAAGTTCACGGCGGTATCCTCGGCCGCCGCGGCCAGGACGACGCGGTCATGAATCAGCATGACATCCAGCCTATCGACATGGTGGTCGTCAATCTGTACCCGTTCGCCCAAACCGTGGCGCGCCCGGATTGCTCGCTGGAAGACGCGGTCGAAAATATCGATATCGGCGGCCCGACCATGGTGCGCTCCGCCGCCAAGAACCATAAAGACGTCGCCATCGTGGTGAAGAGCAGCGACTACGCCGCCATCATTACCGAGATGGACAACAACGACGGCTCGCTGCGCTATGCCACCCGCTTCGATCTCGCCATCAAGGCTTTCGAACACACCGCCGCCTACGACAGCATGATCGCCAACTACTTCGGCGCGCTGGTGCCGGCGTACCACGGCGAGACCGAACAGCCGTCCGGCCGCTTCCCTCGTACCCTGAACCTCAACTACATCAAGAAGCAGGATATGCGTTACGGTGAGAACAGCCACCAGCAAGCCGCCTTCTATATAGAAGAAGAGGTAAAGGAAGCGTCCGTCGCGACCGCCGAGCAGCTGCAGGGCAAAGCGCTGTCCTATAACAACATCGCCGATACCGACGCCGCGCTGGAATGCGTGAAAGAGTTTGCCGAACCGGCCTGCGTGATCGTCAAGCACGCCAACCCTTGCGGCGTGGCGATCGGCGACGACATCCTCGCCGCCTATGAGCGCGCTTACCAAACCGACCCGACTTCCGCCTTCGGCGGCATCATCGCCTTTAACCGCGAGCTGGACGCCGCCACCGCGCAGGCGATCATCAGCCGCCAGTTCGTGGAAGTGATCATCGCGCCAAACGTCACTCAGGAAGCGCGCTCCCTGCTGGCCGCCAAACAGAACGTGCGCGTGCTGGCCTGCGGCCAGTGGCAGCAACGCGTGGCGGGGCTGGACTTCAAGCGCGTCAACGGCGGGCTGCTGGTACAGGATCGCGATCTCGGCATGGTGACCGCCGCCGATCTGCGCGTGGTATCCGAGCGCCAACCGACCGAACAGGAACTGCGTGACGCGCTGTTCTGCTGGAAAGTGGCCAAGTTCGTGAAATCCAACGCCATCGTTTATGCACGTGACAACATGACCATCGGCATAGGCGCCGGCCAGATGAGCCGCGTTTATTCCGCCAAGATCGCCGGCATCAAAGCGGGCGACGAAGGGCTGGAAGTGAAAGGATCCGCCATGGCCTCCGACGCCTTCTTCCCGTTCCGTGACGGCATCGATGCCGCAGCTGCAGTCGGCATCACCTGCGTGATCCAGCCTGGCGGCTCGATCCGCGACGACGAAGTGATCGCCGCCGCCAACGAACACGGCATCGCGATGATCTTCACCGACATGCGTCATTTCCGCCATTAATTCCTTTTGCCGCGTGCGCTCCGGCGCACGCCATTCGTGGAGCCCCTGATGAACATTTTGATTATCGGCAACGGCGGGCGCGAACACGCGCTGGCCTGGAAAGCCGCCCAGTCTCCGCTGGCGGATAAAGTCTACGTTGCGCCGGGCAATGCCGGTACCGCGCTGGAAGCCAATCTGGAGAACGTGGCGATCGCCGCCACCGATATCCCCGCCCTGGTCGCTTTCGCCCAGAGCCATGACATCGGTCTGACCATCGTCGGGCCGGAAGCCCCGCTGGTGATTGGCGTGGTCGACGCCTTCCAGGCCGCCGGTCTGAAAATCTTCGGCCCGACGCAGGCCGCCGCGCAGCTCGAAGGCTCCAAAGCTTTCACTAAGGATTTCCTGGCGCGCCACCGCATCCCGACCGCCGAATATGAAAACTTCACCGACGTGGAGCCGGCGCTGGCCTACGTGCGCAGCAAAGGCGCGCCGATCGTCATCAAGGCCGATGGCCTGGCGGCCGGTAAAGGCGTGATCGTCGCGATGACGCTGCAGGAAGCGGAAGAGGCGGTGCGCGACATGTTGGCCGGCAACGCCTTCGGCGACGCCGGTCATCGCATCGTGGTGGAAGAGTTCCTTGACGGTGAAGAGGCCAGCTTCATTGTGATGGTCGACGGCGAGAACGTGGTGCCGATGGCCACCAGCCAGGACCACAAGCGCGTCGGCGACGGCGACACCGGCCCGAACACCGGCGGCATGGGCGCCTATTCTCCCGCACCGGTAGTGACCGACGAAATCCACCGGCGCGCCATGGACCAGGTGATCTGGCCGACGGTGCGCGGCATGGCGGCGGAAGGCAACACCTACGTCGGCTTCCTTTACGCCGGCCTGATGATCGCCGCCGACGGCCAGCCGAAGGTGATCGAATTCAACTGTCGTTTCGGCGATCCGGAAACCCAGCCGATCATGCTGCGCCTGCGTTCCGATCTGGTGGAACTGTGCCTGGCGGGCGCCGAAGGCCGCCTGAACGAGAAAACCTCCGACTGGGACGAGCGCCCCGCGCTCGGCGTGGTGCTGGCGGCCGGCGGTTATCCGGGTGACTATCGCAACGGCGAGGTGATCCAGGGGCTGCCGCAACAGGAAAGCGCCGACGGTAAGGTCTTCCATGCCGGCACGCGCCTGCAGGGCGATGACGTCGTCACCAGCGGCGGTCGCGTTCTGTGCGTGACGGCGCTGGGCGACACCGTGGCGCAGGCGCAACAACGCGCCTATCAGCTGGCGGAAGGCATCCAGTGGCCGGGCAGCTTCTGCCGCAAAGATATCGGTTATCGCGCGATTGCGCGCGGCAAGTGATTTGACCTGATAAGGTCATGACAAGAGGCTCCGCAGCGCGGGGCCTTTTTTATAGCTGGTCTTCTTTCGGTTCCCAGCTGCAGAAGTCGTCGTTCGCCACCAGCAGCAGCTCGCTGCCTTCCGGCGCTTCCAACCAGGCGACGCTCACCGGCCGGCTGCTGCTGCGGGCACGTTTTTCGATCCAGGCGATGGCGGAGGCATCCAACCCGGGTTTTAAGCGTTGTCCGTCGCAGGTTTGCACTTCGCCCTGCAACCAACGCCCCTGCAGCAATTTGACCTTGCCGGCGCGCAGCGCATTGCTGACTTCGAGGATACGTCGCGCCTGATATTGATACAGGGCGGTTTCATCGCGGGTCAGCGGTTCGCGGCGTGTCGCAAGCTGGCGCTGCATAAAGCTCACCGTGCCGTCGTCGGCAAAGCGCAGTTGAATGGAATCTCGATCGCCGTCGGCGTCGTTGCGTTTGATTTGGCGCAGCACGTCGCCCTGATAGGTGTACAGCGTGGTGATGGTACCCGGTCCGCGGTAGGGACTGTAGACGCTGACCAGCACCTGCGGGCGATGTTGCTCATCGTCTTTACGCCACAGGCGTATCACGCCTTGATCGGCCACAAAGCCGCTGGCGGTAAAGCTGGGAATATCGGAATGGAAACTGCAGGCGCTCAGACCGAGGGCGATGCCGGCGGCCATGAGCACCCGACGAGTAAACAAAAGGGGCGCCATCGCCCCTCTGTTTAATCTTTTCACCGAGGCGCGGTCTTATTTAACAGCGTCTTTCAGTGCTTTGCCAGAAACGAACGCAGGCACGTTGGCTGCTGCGATTTTGATTTCTTTGCCAGTCTGTGGGTTGCGGCCAGTGCGCTCGCTACGATGGTTTACTTTGAAAGTACCGAAGCCAACCAATTGTACTGCATCACCTTCTTTCAGAGACTCAGTAATAGCAGCCAGGGTGGATTCCAGAGCCAGTTTAGCTTGTGCTTTGGAAAGGTCAGCCTTGTCCGCGATTACATCAATCAGTTGAGTCTTGTTCATAAGTTATCCTTACAGTGTGTTTATCGTTTGCAAAGCATCGAGTGCGACGGATATGCCGATTGACAGCACTCTCCTGCATACACGCACCGATAGCCACTTTTTTTACGCCCCCCAAATGTAGACCAGACAGGGTGCGGATGTGAAGCCTTAAGGCATGACAAATCAGGCGTTAAATCACGTTTTGTTGCCTTATTGCGCTAAATTTATCCCGATGTTGCTGACACCGGCCTCTCGCAGGTCGGATCGCAGCCCCTTGATCAGGTCTATATCGCGCTCTTCACAGGCGTCCAACAGGCGGAAAATTTCCCATTGAATGTCCCATTCTTCCTCTACCGCAGGCAAACTTCCCAACTCTTCGTCGGTCATTTCCCTACCGGCTTGAGTCATTTCCAACATCGCCACGGTGCGAATCGATGTTTCGCTGATGGCGATGGCGTGCTCCAGCGTCTCCCCGCCGAGCCGCGAATGGATCAGTTCCCCTAATGCGATACAGGCATCAATTGCCGGGTAAACGCCGTAAAGATCGTAATCTTCCGCCGACGGAATCGCCTCTTCCAACTTCTCGAGCTGGCTGTCGAAGTTGACCTTGGCGTCCTTCACCACCAGCGTTTCCCACACCAAATCCAGAATGCGGCGATAAATCGCCGGATCGCCGAACTCGGTCTGTTTGCAGAACATCTGGTAATTCGGGTACATACGCTCGCACAAACTGGCCATAAAGGTCAAATGTTGCCAAGCCTCGTGCCGTTCCAGACGTAAATGAATCGGGTTACGTAGCATGCTTTACTCTCTTACGCGTTATCTGCGGCGCAGTGTACCCGAAATCGCTCATGGCGACACCTCCGGATGCTGCTGCAACCAACGCTGAAACGCCGGACGGCGCGAAGCGATGGCGTCGGCCCAGCGGGTCGGCTCCGGCAAACGGTAGCCCGCCATACAGCGCTGCACCCACGCCAGCGCGCTGTCGGCGCCCACGCGGTGACCGGTAGAGATGAACAGCGGGTTGCAGCGCGCCTTGCTGCGCCATACCCAGCCCAGCTGTTCCCCCTTATCTTCCAACGGTGCCAGCGCGCCGACGGCGGCCTCCAGCGGCGCGAATTTGCCGCACAGGCGCTTCTTGGCCACGCCGATGGTCGGTACATCGACCAGCAGGCCGAAATGGCTGGCGACGCCGAGGCGCCGCGGATGTGAAACGCCGTGGCCATCGACGAAGATCAGCCCCGGCTTTTGCCGCAGCTGTGCCCAGGCGGCCAACAGCGCCGGGTATTCGCGAAACGACAGGAAGCCCGGGATATAAGGCATGACGGTGGCGATGCGCGCCACCTGATATTCCACCAGCTCCAGCGACGGATAGCGCAGTATGGCGATAGCGGCACGCGTCACCGCCCCCTCCTGCTCGAAGCCCACGTCGGCGCCGGCGATGAAGGCCGGCGGTTCGGCCGGCAGATCGTCGTAGCGAATGACTTCAGCAGCGCGCCGCAGCTGTTCGGCGCGCAGGGCCTGCATATCGGTCACATCGAATCCTTAACGGTGGTATTTCGCCGACTGCGCGTGCACCGCCTCGACGAAGGCGCCGGCGTGCTCAGGCGGCACATCCTGATGGATGCCGTGGCCCAGGTTGAACACATGACCGTTGCCGTGGCCAAAACCGGCCAGAATGGTCTCCACCTCTTCCGCGATGCGCGCCGGAGAAGCATAGAGCATCGACGGATCCATATTACCCTGCAGCGCCACTTTGTCGCCCACGCGCCGACGCGCGTCGGCGATATCGGTGGTCCAGTCCAGCCCCAGCGCATCGCAGCCGGTAGCGGCCATCGCCTCCAGCCACTGCCCGCCGCCTTTGGTAAACAGCGTCACCGGCACGCGGCGGCCGTCATTTTCACGCAGCAGGCCATCGACGATCTTGTGCATGTAGTGCAACGAGAACTCGCGGTAATCGCGCCCGGTCAGCACCCCGCCCCAGGTGTCGAACACCATCACCGACTGCGCGCCGGCCTTGATTTGGGCGTTGAGGTACAGGATCACGCTGTCCGCCAGCTTGTCCAGCAACAGGTGCAGCGTGGCCGGTTCGGCATACATCATTTTTTTCAGCTTGGTGAAGGCCTTGCTGCTCCCGCCTTCAACCATATAGGTAGCCAGCGTCCACGGGCTGCCGGAGAAGCCGATCAGCGGCACTTCGCCCTTCAGCTCGCGGCGGATGGTGCGCACCGCGTTCATCACATAGCCCAGCTCCACTTCCGGATCAAACGCCGGCAGTTTGTCGACGTCGGCACGGCAGGTGATAGGTGAGCTGAAACGCGGGCCTTCGCCGGCTTCAAAGTACAGGCCAAGCCCCATGGCGTCGGGAATGGTGAGAATGTCGGAGAACAGAATGGCGGCGTCCAGCGCATAGCGGCGCAGCGGCTGCAGCGTAACCTCACAGGCCAGCTCCGCGTTCTTGCACAGCGACATGAAATCACCGGCCTGGGCGCGGGTCGCCTTGTACTCCGGCAAATAACGACCGGCCTGGCGCATCATCCATACGGGGGTCACATCCACCGGCTGGCGCAACAGCGCGCGCAGGTAGCGATCGTTCTTCAACTCAGTCATTTATGGGGCTCCCTTAATAATCTGCCGGCCATTGTACATTATTCTTCCCGGCACAGCGCCACGGTGTCCTCAATCAACCGGCGCGCCACGGTGCCGGGCGGCGGCAACAGCGGCAGTTGGTCGTAGCGATACCAGCCGGCGTTAAGCAGCTCCTTGGGATCGTGACGAAGGTCGCCCTGATGGTAATCGGCCATAAAGGCCATCATCAGCGAGTGTGGGAACGGCCAGGGTTGTGAAGTGACGTAGCGCAGGTTCTTGATTTCGATATTGCTCTCTTCCATCACTTCGCGCGCCACCGCCTGCTCCAGCGTTTCGCCCACTTCGACGAAACCGGCCAGCACCGTGTGGATACCGCCGCGATGGCGCACGTGCTGCGCCAGCAGGATCTGATCGTCGCGCCGAATGGCGACGATCACGCAGGGCGCAATCTGCGGGTAGTACCGTTCTTTGCAGTGGCCGCAGAGGCAGGCGCTTTCGGTGCGGCTGAGATGCATCTCATGGCCGCAGTAGCCGCAAAAGCGATGGGAGCGGTAGAAATCCGCCAGCTGCACGCCGCGCCCGGCAAGCTGGAACAGACCACGATCCTGATCCAACAGCTGACGCACCGATCCCATCTCCCGCGGCATCGCCTGGCGCACCAGCCAGACCGGCGCGCCCTCCCACTCACCGATGACGCGCGCCATGTGGCCCTGCAGCCCGAGGGCGGCGGCCGTTCCTGACGGCAATTCACCGTTCGGTAACCAAAGTTTGCTTTCATGGCTGACGATCCACCAGCCGTTTTCATTGCCCGTTAATGCAAGTTCCATATCGTTGTTGCACAACCTCAGCTTCACTGGCACTCTACAAATCGGCTTTGTTACATTTTAATAACTTACCGGTTACTTTTGTTACTTACACGGAGTCAAACATGCTCAACCGTTTGGAAAGGCTGACTCAGCGCGTTGGCGGTAGTAATGAATTAGTTGATCAATGGCTTCAGGCCCGCAAGCAGTTGCTGGTCGCCTACTGCACGCTGGTAGGCCTCAAACCGAATAAAGAAAAGCATACGCCGCTGAATGAAAAAGCGCTGGAGAACTTTTGCCATAACCTGGTGGATTACCTCTCCGCAGGGCATTTTCATATCTATGACAGAATTATCAAACAAGTGGAAGGCGCAGCCAGTCCGAAAATGTCGCTGGCGGTGAACATCTACCCCAAGCTATGGGCCAATACCGAACAGATCATGGCGTTCCACGATCGCTATACCGAAGTGGATATCGATCAGGAGGTCTGTCTGGAATTCCATCAGGCCTTGTCGGATATCGGCGAAACGCTGGCGGCGCGCTTTGCGCTGGAAGATAAGCTGATCCTGTTGGAAGCGGAGGCCGCGCAGCAACCGCTGCCGGACCAGGCGCTGGATCCGGCGCGTTAAAATTTTATAGTTTTTTTTCTTATCCCTCCTATACTGGGGGGCATCTTGTCGGAGTGCCTAGCGCCTGATTTGTTCATCGAATCAGCCAGGCTGAGACCGTTAATTCGGGATCCGCGGAACCTGATCGGGCTAATACCCGCGAAGGGAACAAGAGTAATCTATCGCCACAGGCACGGCCTTCCCTTTGCGGGCGTCCAGCCTTATCGGCCACCATCATTACTCCCTCCGAGCTCCAGACAAGCAACTTTCCCAACCCAACACACTGGTAGGAACTTGCTATGTCTAACGTTAATCCACCGCGCGCCCGTAAAGCGCAACGCGAAGCCGCCCAGCAGTTTATCGACACGCTGCAAGGCATGGCTTTCCCAAACTCACGCCGCATCTACCTGCAGGGCTCGCGCCGCGATATCCAGGTGCCGATGCGCGAAATTCAGCTCAGCCCGACCCTGGTCGGCGGCAGCAAAGATAGCCCGCAGTATGAACAGAACGAGGCGATCCCGGTATATGACACCGCAGGCCCATACGGCGATCCGCAGGCCGAGCTCGATGTGCACGCCGGCCTGGCCAAGCTGCGCGCCGGCTGGATCGACGCGCGCGGCGATACCGCGACCCTGAGCGGCGCCAGTTCCGGCTTCACCCAACAGCGTCTGGCGGACGAGGGGCTGGATCACCTGCGCTTCGAACATCTGCCGCTGCCGCGCAAGGCGTTGCCGGGCAAGTGCGTGACCCAACTGCACTATGCCCGCGCCGGCATCGTCACCCCGGAGATGGAGTTCATCGCCATCCGTGAAAACATGGGGCGCGAACGCATTCGCGGCGAGGTGCTGCGCCACCAGCATCCGGGCCAGGGCTGGGGCGCCAACCTGCCGGACAACATCACGCCGGAGTTCGTGCGCCAGGAAGTGGCCGCCGGCCGCGCCATCATTCCCGCCAACATCAATCACCCGGAGGCGGAGCCGATGATCATCGGCCGCAATTTCCTGGTGAAGGTGAACGCCAATATCGGCAACTCGGCGGTCACCTCGTCGATCGAAGAAGAGGTGGAGAAGCTGGTGTGGGCCACCCGCTGGGGCGCAGACACCGTGATGGATCTCTCCACCGGCCGCTACATTCACGAAACCCGCGAGTGGATCCTGCGCAACAGCCCGGTGCCCATCGGCACCGTGCCTATCTACCAGGCGCTGGAGAAGGTCAACGGCGTGGCGGAAAACCTCACCTGGGAGATGTTCCGCGATACGCTGCTGGAACAGGCTGAACAAGGGGTCGATTACTTCACCATCCACGCCGGCGTGCTGCTGCGCTACGTGCCGATGACCGCCAAACGCCTGACCGGCATCGTGTCGCGCGGCGGCTCGATCATGGCCAAATGGTGTCTGTCGCACCATCAGGAAAACTTCCTCTATCAGCACTTCCGTGAAATCTGCGAGATCTGCGCCGCCTACGACGTTTCGCTGTCGCTCGGCGACGGCCTGCGCCCCGGTTCGATTCAGGACGCTAACGACGAGGCCCAGTTCGCCGAGCTGCATACGCTGGGCGAGCTGACCAAAATCGCCTGGGAATACGACGTACAGGTGATGATTGAAGGCCCGGGCCACGTGCCGATGCAGATGATCCGCCGCAACATGACCGAAGAGCTGGAACATTGCCACGAAGCGCCGTTCTACACCCTTGGCCCGCTGACCACCGATATCGCCCCGGGCTATGACCATTTCACCTCCGGCATCGGCGCGGCGATGATTGGCTGGTTCGGCTGCGCCATGCTGTGTTACGTCACGCCGAAAGAGCACCTCGGCCTGCCGAATAAAGAGGACGTCAAACAGGGCCTGATCACCTACAAGATCGCCGCCCACGCAGCCGATCTGGCCAAAGGCCATCCGGGCGCGCAAATTCGCGATAACGCCATGTCCAAGGCGCGTTTCGAATTCCGCTGGGAAGATCAGTTCAATCTGGCGCTCGATCCGGCCACCGCGCGCGCCTATCACGACGAAACCCTGCCGCAGGAGTCCGGCAAGATCGCTCACTTCTGCTCGATGTGCGGACCGAAATTCTGCTCGATGAAGATTTCACAAGAGGTGCGCGACTATGCCGCCGCCCAAGAGGCCGCCAAACCGATCGAGGTGCAGCTGACCGGCATGGAGAAAATGTCCGCCGAGTTCCGCGCCCGCGGCAGCGAGCTGTATCACAGCGCCGGCAACCTGCAGGAGGAGACGAGCAATGACTGATATCACGACGCCCTTCCCGGCGACGCCCCACAAACTGGGGCTTTACCCGGTCGTCGACAGCGTGGCGTGGATCGCTCGCCTGCTGGAGGCCGGCGTTACCACTATCCAGCTGCGCATCAAGGATCTGCCGGACGAGCAGGTCGAAGAGGATATCGCCGCCGCCATCGCGCTGGGCCGGCGTTATCAGGCGCGGCTGTTCATCAACGATTACTGGCGGCTGGCGATCAAGCACGGCGCCTACGGCGTGCATCTGGGCCAGGAAGATCTCGATACCACCGATCTGGCGGCCATTCACCGCGCCGGGCTGCGGCTCGGCGTTTCCACCCATGACGATGCCGAGCTGGCGCGCGCGCTGGCGGTGAAACCCTCCTACATCGCGCTGGGGCACATCTTCCCCACCCAGACCAAAGACATGCCTTCGGCGCCGCAGGGGCTGGCGGAGTTAAAACGCCACATCGCCGGTTTGGCGGATTACCCGACGGTGGCGATCGGCGGGATCAGTATCGATCGCGTACCGGCGGTGCTGGCGTGCGGCGTCGGCAGCGTGGCGGTGGTCAGCGCCATCACCCAGGCGCCGGACTGGCGCGCGGCGACGGCCGAACTGCTGCGGCTGATCGAAGGTAAGGAGCCGAACGATGCTTAACGATCGGGAGTTCCTGCGCTACAGCCGCCAGCTGCTGCTGGAGGATGTCGGCCCGGAAGGTCAGGAAAAACTCAAGCGCGCCACGGTGCTGATCATCGGCCTGGGGGGGCTGGGGTCCCCGGCTTCGCTGTATCTGGCCGCCGCCGGGGTCGGCACGCTGCTGCTGGCCGACGACGACACGCTGCACGTCACCAACCTGCAGCGGCAAATCCTGTACCGCAGCGCCGATACCGCCACCGGCAAAGCGGCGCTGGCGCAACGCCATCTGCAGGCGTTGAACCCGTTGGTGGAGTCCATCCCGCTGGCGCAGCGGCTGCAAGGGCAAGCGCTGCGCGACGCGGTCGCCCGCGCCGATCTGGTGCTGGACTGCTGCGACAACATGGCGACCCGCCATGAGGTCAACGCCGCCTGCATCGCCGCCGCCAAGCCGCTGATCAGCGGCAGCGCAGTGGGTTTCAGCGGCCAGCTGCTGGTGCTCGAGCCGCCCTATGCGCACGGCTGCTACGCCTGCCTGTACCCGGAGCAGGAAGAACCGCAGCGCAACTGCCGCACCGCCGGGGTGCTCGGCCCGGTGGTGGGCGTGATCGGCACTCTGCAAGCGCTGGAGGCCATCAAGATGCTGGCCGGCCTGCCTTCCTCCCTCAGCGGCAAGCTGCGGCTGTTCGACGGCAAGCAGCAGAGCTGGAGCACGCTGCAGCTGAGCCGGGCCCGCGCCTGCCCGGTCTGCGGAGGCGCCGCATGAAGATCCGTCTGAACGACCAACCGCTGGAGCTGGCACAGCCGCTCAGCGTCGCCGCCCTGCTGACCCAGCTGGAACGCCACCAGCCGGGCACCGCGCTGGCGATCAACCAAACCATCATCCCGCGCGCCGACTGGGCCGACCATCAGGTGCAGGACGGTGACGACATTTTGCTGTTTCAAGCGATCGCCGGAGGCTGACATGCTGAAAATCGCCGATACCACTTTTACCTCGCGCCTGTTCACCGGCACCGGCAAGTTCGCCACCCCGGCGCTGATGTTGGAGGCGCTGGCGGCCTCCGGCTCACAGCTGGTGACCATGGCCATGAAGCGCGTCGATCTGCGCGGCGGCAACGACGCCATTTTGGCGCCGCTGCAACAGTTGGGCGTCAGGCTGTTGCCCAATACCTCTGGCGCCAAAACGGCCGCCGAAGCGGTGTTCGCCGCCCGACTGGCGCGCGAAGCGCTCGGCACTCACTGGGTGAAGCTGGAGATCCATCCCGATGTGAAATACCTGCTGCCGGATCCGATAGAAACGCTGAAGGCGGCGGAAACGCTGGTGAAAGACGGTTTTGTGGTGCTGCCCTACTGCGGCGCCGATCCGGTGCTGTGCAAACGGCTGGAAGAAGTGGGATGCGCAGCGGTGATGCCGCTCGGCGCCCCTATCGGCTCCAACCGCGGTCTGCGCACCCGTGACTTCCTCGAAATCATCATCGAGCAAGCCAAGGTGCCGGTGGTGGTAGACGCCGGCATCGGCGCGCCAAGCCACGCGCTGGAAGCGATGGAGCTGGGCGCCGACGCGGTGCTGGTGAATACCGCCATCGCCGTGGCGCGCGATCCGGTGCAGATGGCGCGGGCATTTCGCCTGGCGCTGGAGGCCGGCGAGCTGGCATGCAGCGCAGGATTAGGCTCCAGCCAGCGCGGCGCGGTCGCGTCCAGCCCGCTGACCGCTTTCCTCAGCCAGCCAGAGGAGGCGCAGTGATGGCCGACGATTTCAGTAGCCGCTGGCAACAGCTGGACTGGGACGACATTACGCTGCGCATCAACGGCAAAACGGCGCGCGACGTGGAACGCGCATTGAACGCCGACAAGCTGACGCGCGACGACTTTATGGCGCTGATCTCCCCCGCGGCCGCGCCGTATCTGGAACCGTTGGCGCAACGCGCGCAGTTGCTGACCCGTCAGCGGTTCGGCAACGTCGTCAGCTTCTATGTGCCGCTGTACCTGTCCAACCTGTGCGCCAACGACTGCACCTACTGCGGCTTTTCGATGAGCAACCGCATCAAGCGCAAAACGCTGGATGCGGCGGAGATTGCACGCGAGTGCGAAGCCATCAAGGCGCTGGGGTTCGAACATCTGTTGCTGGTCACCGGCGAACATCAGACCAAGGTCGGCATGGACTATTTCCGCCAGCACATTCCGGCGATCCGCCGCCACTTCAGCTCGCTGATGATGGAAGTGCAGCCGCTGGCGCAGGAGGAATACGCCGAACTGAAAACGCTGGGCCTGGACGGCGTGCTGGTGTATCAGGAAACCTACCATCCGGCCACCTATCTGCAGCACCACCTGCGCGGCCAGAAGCAGGATTTCCATTGGCGCCTGGCCACGCCGGATCGCCTGGGGCGCGCCGGGATCGACAAGATCGGCCTCGGCGCGTTAATCGGCCTGTCCCACAGTTGGCGAACCGACTGCTATCTGCTGGCGGAACACCTGTTCTACCTGCAGCAAACCTATTGGCAGAGCCGCTACTCGATCTCGTTCCCACGCCTGCGCCCCTGCGCCGGCGGCATTGAGCCCGCGTCTATCATGAGTGAGCCTCAGCTGGTGCAGCTGATCTGCGCCTTCCGGCTGTTCGCGCCGGACGTTGAGCTGTCGCTGTCTACCCGGGAGTCGCCGTACTTCCGCGATCATATGATCCCGGTGGCGATCAATAGCGTCAGCGCCGGATCCAAGACGCAACCCGGCGGCTATGCCGACGACGTACCGCCTGAGCTGGAACAGTTTGAGCCGCACGACGGCCGCACGCCGCAGCAGGTCGCCGAGGCCATCAGCAACGCCGGGCTGCAGCCAGTGTGGAAAGACTGGGACGATTATCTGGGACGCAGCGCGCAATAAGCGGCAACGTTTGCCGCCGTGCGAAGAAAACGCTGGAGCGGCCGCGCAATGCCGAACGGTGGCGCTGGCGCCGGCAAACGCGCCGATTATAGTGACGTTGCCGACCGCCAAACCCGGTGTCGGCCGGGGCCGTTACCCTCTCGATGGCCCCGCCTTATCCAACCCCGGATCGCGCACAGACGCTCTTGCGCGACTCCGGTTCCTCACCAACGGCCATCCTGGAACCTGCGCCTGAGGGCACGCACGAACAGGCGGTTTTATCGGCTCAGGTGACGGGCATGATGAGGGAATAGCGGTGTTCAGCACTCACGCAGAGTGTTTTTCAATGGAGCCCGTTGCGGCAGAGAACGGCAGAACGAGGAAAAAGTCGATGCGGAGACGAAAAGTGACTCGAGGGGTAATCCCCGATACTGCCAATGGCCCTGGTGTTGGCCGTCGCGTTTTTTTGCCGCCTGCTCCCTGCTTACAGACAAGAGCAGGCGGTTTATTTTGTGAGACTGGCAACCCCCCCAGGACGCGAATCACACAGTATGTGCGCTAATTAACCATACAAACGATTAAATGTGAATGTCTTTTGAGTGTTTTTTTATTTGATATCGAGTGTATTCTGAGTTTGCCAAGGAAAATCAAACTGATATCACCGCAACCTCCGGGGCATCATCTATAATCCAGCACGGGTCCTCGCGCAGATTTGCCACGCTCGCGGTCAACATCAAAAAAGCCAAGGTTGTCATGAAGAAAACGCCAAATTACATCGATGCAATCAGCGCGTTGCTCACTCTTAAAGGGGTTGGCGACAGAAAACATGCCTCCACGATGGCCAACATACTGAACCTTCAGTACAACAGCGCCAAGCAGAAGCTGGATGGTAAAAGGGGCATCACCCTCGACGAAGTCAGAAAGGTGTTTCAGTACTTCAACGAGCCATTCGCCGGCCAAAGAACGCATAACGGCGTTTTTATCATGAACAGCATTCACAAACGCTGTAAGGTTGAAGTCGACGAACACCCGGTGACACAGCTGGACGACGACGAAACCTACGCCTACAAAAAAGATGACCTTTTCATCATCAATACCAGCCGGGATACGCAGGCCGACGTACCGCTGTACAGAGTCAACAAGATAGACTTTCTGCCGGCGCCGCGCATCGCGATCCTGGACAACGACAGCGATATCCTCGAGCTGTTGAAGAAAATCGCCTGCCGCTACGGCATTGAGACCGAGACCTTTCAAACGGCGGATGCCATGCTGGCCGCACTTGAGCAACAGTCCTTTGAGGCGTTTATTCTGGACTGGCTGTTGGACTTCGGCGAAACCTCAGAACGCGTCGTGAAGAAAATAAAGGACACCCTCGATCCGCACGCGCGCATCATCATTCTGACCGGCCAGCTGAATCACTATGAGAAGAATATCGGCGATATGATCCTGCACTATGACGTGCACCTGGTGGAAAAACCGACCAAACCGCTGATTATCTCCTCACTGCTGCTGTCGAATTTATTCTTTAATTAGTTTGACCGGAATGCGGATGAAAAACGATGAACCAACGCCTTCGGTGGATTTGACTCTGATGGCGCCTTTCAGCGTCGTCACATAATTCTTGATAATGGTCAGCCCCAGCCCCAGTCCCTGCCGCGTTTCCCTTTCTACTCCCTGATTGAACGCCTTGTACAACCGTTCCAGATTATTAACGTTAAATCCGATGCCGTTGTCTTTTACCCATAAATACAGATTGCCATGGCACACCTTCACGTTGAGGATGATCGCGCCGTGGTGGGTAAATTTGTCCGCGTTGCTGAGCAGATTGGCCAATATTCGGTAGAGCTTGTATTTGTCGGAGCAAATCAAACCAACATAGGATGAACGACGCACCACGATACGATTACCGCGCCCAGCGCTGATACTGGTCATGGCATCGTCCACCACCTCATGCAGCCGAAAGGTGGAAATATTGACGTTAACCTCCCCCATTTCAAACCGCGAATAATCCATCACCTCGCGCGTTTGTTCGGCGATCTTGTTGCCGTGGTAGGAGATCAGGCGGGCCTCCTTTTTGAGCTCTTCCTGCGCCAGCTCGTGCTCCATGATATCCGCGGCGATGACGATGGCCTGCGTCGAACCGGCGATTTCATGGTAGATGGATGAGATAAAGATGTTCTTGTTCTTGATGATCTCTTTTAACGAGAAGGCATTTCTCACCACCAGGAACATCATCAGGAACACCAAAATCAGCGATAAGACGGCGAACATCTCGGCTTTTCTCGAATTATCCTGGATGATGCCTTTAACCTCGGTGAAGTTTTTAATTTGTATCCGATAAATAATCTCCTGAATATCGACCAACGTACCCTCGATGTCATCCATATAAGCGAGGATATCTGCCTTGCTTTTCCGCCCTGCCAGCAAACCGACGGAAAGATCGCCCAGCGTTCGGTACTGTTGCTTCAGCAGAGCGACGTTCTTGATAAATTCGTCGTCGTAATAGAAAGAGTCGCTGAAGGTGGAGCGGCTCTCCAGGATTTGGATCTTCGAGTAAAATATTTTCTTTTTGATCAGGAAAGCGTCGTAGTCGTCGTTTTCACTGAGCAGCAGCGCAGTTTTGGTTCTTTCAAACGCCAGAAACAGGATCTCGGCCACCGAGTAGTTATCCAGATTGGGTTCGATCTGCTTATAGCGCTCTTTTACGCCACCGAAGTTAATGGCAATCAGCAAAATTAATAAGGAGAAGATGGCAACCAACGCGATAAGAGTACCGATCAGTTTCTTGCTCATCTCATTTAATCTCCAGCCGTTTGACTTGCCAGACGGTTTTCGCGTTCACGTCCAGGTTATTCAGCTCGGGGTATTGATCGCGCGGATAGATAATAGCGAACGGCCCCAGCTCCCCCACGTCGATCGGCTTACCGCCGCGCAGATAGGCGACAATTACGCGATATTTAATCATCTCGTCAATCGGCATCGAATAGGAATAGTCGTCCCACGCGAAGGCACGCACCGACTTCCCTTGCAGATGGTACGCTTTCACCAGCTCCGAAAACTCAACGCCGGTGAACGCCTCTTCCGGGGTAAAATTGGTCGAGGTTTTAATCGTGTGCGACGGCATCGCCTCCAGCATCTGTCGGGTGACCTTGATCTTCTCGCCGTCCGCCGGCTTCAGGTAAAAAGAGTCAACGGCCGCGTACAGCGGTGCGCTGAACAGCGAAAGCAGCAGTAACGTCATCAATCCTTTGATTTTCATTATTCACCCTCTTTGCGTTTCACCAGCTCCGCCTGACCGAACTCATCCCGCCCGATCACATCCCAACCGTGATGTTGATAAAAACCTTCGGCTTTAGAGCCGGGATCGGTGGTTAAGTGAATGGCTTCGGCGCCGTGCTCAAACATCCAGGCAGTGACGCGCGCCAGCAAGGCAGAACCCATTCCCATTGATTGGTATTCCGGCTTCACGAACAGTCCGCCGATCAACGGTTCGGGGATGAACAACCCGAATCCAACGCCGGCATAGTCCTCGCCATACTTGCAGATCCAGCCACCGCCCTGGTTGATGTCTTCCAGCGCCTGCTTGCGCTGCAGATACTGGATCTGATGCGGATGCAGCAGGTTCTCTTCGACGGAAAAGCGGATCTCATACAGGTAAGGCAGGTGTTTCGCCGTCAGTTTTTCGAAGGTAATGAGGCTGTCCATGTTTTGTGCTGTCCTTGGTTGTCAGGTAAAAAGCGCCGGTCAATTTCTGCTGTAACCATAGTAGCAAAGTTTGTCATAACCCGGCGCGAGGCGAAAAAAAACCGCCCCCGAGGGAGCGGTTTATCTGGCGATGGGCCCGGCGTAGCGGGCCCACGGCGCGGATGACGATTACTCGTCGTCGCTGCCGCCCAGACCTGCGTTGAGCAGTTCGGCCAGGTTCGCGGTCGCTTCTTCCGCGCTGACTTGCGGAACAACCGGCGCTTCGCCCTGAGCACGACGACGCATGCGATCCTGATGATAAGCGTAACCGGTACCGGCTGGGATCAGACGGCCCACGATGACGTTCTCTTTCAGGCCACGCAGTTCGTCACGCTTGCCGGCTACGGCAGCTTCGGTCAGAACGCGCGTCGTTTCCTGGAACGATGCGGCGGAGATGAAGGACTCGGTCGCCAAGGAAGCCTTGGTGATACCCAGCAGATCGCGCGAGAAGGTTGCCGGGATCTTACCTTCAGCTTCCAGCTGACGGTTGGCAATCTTGACGCGAGACACTTCAGCCTGCTCGCCTTCCAGGAACTCGGAGCCACCAGCGCTAACGATAGTGCCTTTACGCAGCATCTGACGAACGATAACTTCGATGTGCTTATCGTTAATCTTAACGCCTTGCAGACGGTAAACTTCCTGCACTTCGTTGGTGATGTAGCGGGTAACCGCATGCACGCCACGCAGACGCAGAATGTCGTGCGGAGACTCTGGGCCGTCGGAGACGACGTCGCCACGTTCCACCACTTCGCCTTCGAACACGTTGAGCTGACGCCATTTCGGAATCATCTCTTCGTAAGCGTCGCTGCCGTCCAGCGGAGAGATCACCAGGCGACGTTTGCCTTTGGTCTCTTTACCGAACGAGATAATCCCGCTGATTTCAGCCAGGATTGCCGGCTCTTTCGGACGACGCGCTTCGAACAGGTCGGCAACGCGCGGCAGACCACCGGTAATATCCTTGGTACCGCCGGATTCCTGAGGAATACGCGCCAGGGTATCACCCGCACCGATCTGAATGCCGTCTTCCAGCTGAACGATCGCTTTGCCCGGCAGGAAGTATTGAGCAGGCATATCAGTACCTGGGATCAATACGTCTTCGCCCTTAGCGTCAACGATTTTCAGTGCCGGACGCAGGTCTTTACCGCTACCGGTACGCTCTGCGCTGTCCAGGACAACCAGAGAAGACAAACCGGTCAGTTCGTCGGTCTGACGAGTAATCGTCTGGCCGTCGACCATGTCGGCGAAGCGAATGAAGCCGCTGACTTCACTGATGACCGGCATGGTGTGCGGATCCCAGTTAGCAACGGTTTCGCCGCCGTTAACTTCTTCACCGTCGCCTTTGCCCATCACGGCGCCGTAAGGCACCTTGTAGCTTTCTTTGGTACGGCCGAATTCGTCGATCAGTTTCAGTTCGGTGTTACGCGAGGTGATCACCAGCTTGCCTGCGGCGTTCATAACGAACTTCGCGTTGCTCAGCTTGATGCTACCCTTGTTTTTCACCTGAATGCTGGATTCAGCAGCCGCACGAGATGCCGCACCACCGATGTGGAACGTACGCATCGTCAGCTGTGTACCCGGCTCACCGATGGACTGTGCCGCGATAACGCCGATGGCTTCACCTTTGTTGATGATGTGGCCACGTGCCAGGTCGCGACCGTAGCAGTTTGCACACACACCGAAGTCGGTTTCACAGCTCACCACGGAACGGACTTTAACGCTGTCGACAGAGTTCTCTTCCAACAGGTCACACGCCTTCTCGTTCAGCAGGGTGTTGCGCGGCACCAGAATGTCCGCCGTACCCGGCTTGAGGACGTCTTCTGCCGTCACACGGCCCAGAACGCGTTCACGCAGCGGCTCTTTCACGTCGCCACCTTCGATAACCGGAGTCATCAGGATGCCGTCGTGGGTGCCACAGTCGTCTTCGGTCACCACCAGGTCCTGCGCCACGTCAACCAGACGACGGGTCAGATAACCGGAGTTCGCGGTTTTCAGTGCGGTATCCGCCAGACCTTTACGAGCACCGTGAGTGGAGATGAAGTACTGGAGTACGTTCAGACCTTCACGGAAGTTCGCGGTGATTGGCGTTTCGATGATGGAGCCGTCCGGCTTCGCCATCAGACCACGCATACCGGCCAGCTGACGAATCTGAGCGGCGGAACCACGCGCACCGGAGTCGGCCATCATAAAGATGCTGTTGAAGGAAACTTGCTGTTCCACTTCGCCGTCACGGTTAACCACGTCTTCTACCGACAGGTTTTCCATCATCGCTTTCGCAACGCGTTCGTTCGCGGCAGCCCAGATATCGATCACTTTGTTGTAGCGTTCGCCGGCGGTCACCAGACCAGACTGGAACTGCTCCTGGATCTCGGCAACTTCGGTTTCCGCTTCTTCGATGATCTCCGCCTTCTTGGCCGGGATAACCATGTCGTCGATACCTACGGAAGCGCCGGAACGGGCTGCGTAAGCAAAGCCGGTGTACATGATCTGGTCAGCAAAGATAACGGTCGGCTTCAGGCCCAGGATGCGGTAACAGGTGTTCAGCATCTTGGAGATCGCTTTCTTGCCCAAAGGCTGGTTAACGATCGCGTACGGCAGACCTTTCGGTACGATCATCCACAGGATGGCGCGGCCGATGGTGGTGTCGATGATGCTGGTCTGAGAGGTCCACTCGCCTTCGGCGTTCTTGACGTCTTCGGTGATACGCACTTTAACGCGCGCATGCAGCGACGCCAGGCCGGCGCGGTAAACACGCTCAGCTTCTTTGGAACCGTTCAGCACCATGCCTTCGCCTTTGGCGTTAACACAGTCGCGGGTCATGTAGTACAGACCCAGTACAACGTCCTGAGAAGGAACGATGATTGGCTCGCCGTTCGCTGGGGACAGGATGTTGTTGGTGGACATCATCAGCGCACGCGCTTCCAGCTGGGCTTCCAGCGTCAGCGGTACGTGAACGGCCATCTGGTCACCATCGAAGTCGGCGTTATATGCCGCACAAACCAGCGGGTGCAACTGGATCGCTTTACCTTCGATCAGAACCGGTTCAAACGCCTGGATACCCAAACGGTGCAGGGTTGGTGCACGGTTCAGCAGTACCGGGTGTTCGCGAATCACTTCGTCCAGGATATCCCAAACGACGGCTTCTTCACGCTCAACCATTTTCTTGGCGGCTTTGATGGTGGTGGCCAGGCCACGCAGCTCCAATTTGCCGTAGATGAACGGTTTGAACAGCTCCAACGCCATCTTCTTAGGCAGACCGCACTGATGCAGACGCAGGTATGGACCTACGGTGATAACGGAACGGCCTGAGTAGTCAACGCGTTTACCGAGCAGGTTCTGACGGAAACGACCCTGCTTACCTTTGATCATGTCGGCCAAAGATTTCAGAGGGCGTTTGTTGGAACCGGTGATCGCACGACCGCGACGGCCGTTATCCAGCAGGGCGTCTACCGCTTCTTGCAGCATACGCTTTTCGTTGCGCACGATGATGTCCGGCGCAGCCAGATCCAGCAGGCGTTTCAGACGGTTGTTACGGTTGATCACGCGGCGATACAGATCGTTTAGATCCGACGTCGCGAAACGACCGCCATCCAGCGGAACCAGCGGGCGCAGATCCGGCGGCAGTACCGGCAGCACGGTCAGGATCATCCACTCCGGCTTGTTACCGGACTGTACGAACGCTTCCAGCAGCTTGATACGCTTGGTCAGCTTCTTGCGCTTGGTTTCGGAGTTGGTTTCGTTCAGCTCTTCACGCAGCTGCTCGCACTCGGCTTCCAGATCCATGTTTTTCAACAGGGCCTGAATGGCTTCCGCACCCATCTTGGCGTCGAATTCGTCACCGAACTCTTCCAGCGCGTCCAGATACTGCTCTTCGGTCAGGATCTGACGACGCTCGAGGTTGGTCATACCGCCTTCGACCACCACATAGGATTCGAAGTACAGTACGCGTTCGATGTCACGCAGCGGCATATCCAGCAGCAAACCGATGCGGGATGGCAGCGATTTCAGGAACCAGATGTGCGCAGTCGGGGAAGCCAGCTCGATGTGGCCCATGCGCTCACGACGCACTTTGGTCTGGGTCACTTCAACGCCGCACTTCTCACAGATCACGCCGCGGTGTTTCAAGCGCTTGTACTTACCGCACAGGCACTCGTAATCTTTTACCGGCCCGAAGATACGGGCGCAGAAAAGGCCGTCACGCTCTGGTTTGAACGTACGGTAGTTAATGGTTTCCGGCTTCTTAACTTCACCGAACGACCACGAACGGATCATGTCTGGCGAGGCCAGAGCAATCTTGATCGCATCAAACTCTTCGGTCTTAGTTTGCGCTTTCAGAAACTTCAATAAGTCTTTCACGGATTGGCTCCTGTCGGAGTTAAACCTGTTGGGCACCCACAACCGCAGTAGGTACCCGTGTGACCTGAACAACCACCCTCAGGCTCCCTTAGGCGGGGAGCCTGAGCCGGAATGACGATTACTCGTCTTCCAGTTCGATGTTGATGCCGAGCGAGCGGATTTCTTTCAACAGTACGTTGAAGGATTCCGGCATGCCTGGCTCCATCCGGTGGTCGCCATCCACGATGTTTTTGTACATCTTGGTACGGCCGTTAACGTCATCCGACTTAACGGTGAGCATTTCCTGCAGGGTATAAGCCGCGCCGTATGCTTCCAGTGCCCACACTTCCATCTCACCGAAGCGTTGACCACCGAACTGCGCTTTACCACCCAGAGGCTGCTGAGTAACCAAGCTGTAAGAACCGGTTGAACGGGCGTGCATTTTATCGTCAACCAAGTGGTTCAGTTTCAGCATGTACATATAGCCGACAGTAACCTGGCGCTCGAATTGCTCACCGGTACGGCCATCGAACAGCGTGATCTGACCGGAGGTCGGGATACCGCCCATTTCCAGCAGCTTCTTGATTTCAGTCTCTTTCGCACCGTCAAACACCGGCGTTGCGATCGGCATACCTTTTTTCAGGTTCTCTGCCAGACGCAGCACTTCGTCGTCGCTGAAGGTGTTCAGGTCAACTTTCTGGCAAACGTCGTCGCCCAGATCGTAGGCCTTCTGGATGAACTCACGCAGCTTGGCCACTTCCTGCTGCTGCTTCAGCATCTGGTTGATCTTCTCACCGATGCCTTTCGCAGCCATACCCAGGTGGGTTTCCAGGATCTGACCGATGTTCATACGTGATGGTACGCCCAGCGGGTTCAGTACGATGTCTACCGGCGTGCCGTTTTCATCGTAAGGCATATCTTCGATCGGGTTGATCTTGGAGATAACACCCTTGTTACCGTGGCGACCCGCCATCTTGTCACCCGGTTGGATCTGACGTTTAACGGCCAGATAAACCTTGACGATTTTCAGTACGCCCGGCGCCAGATCGTCGCCCTGAGTGATCTTACGACGCTTGGCTTCCAGCTTCTTCTCGAAGTCGGATTTCAGTTCGTCGTACTGCTCAGCCAGCTGCTCCAGCTGGTTTTGCTTCTCTTCGTCGGTCAGGCCCAGTTCCAGCCAGCGATCGCGCGGCAGCTTGCTCAGCTTGTCGGCTTCGATGCCACCGGCAACCAGTACCGCGTGGATACGCGCAAACAGGCCGGCTTCCAGGATCTGCAGTTCTTCAGTCAGGTCTTTCTTCGCCTGCTTCAGCTGCATCTCTTCGATTTCCAACGCGCGCTTGTCTTTTTCCACGCCATCGCGGGTGAAGACCTGCACGTCGATAACCGTACCGGAAACGCCGTTCGGCACACGCAGAGAAGAGTCTTTAACATCAGACGCTTTCTCACCGAAGATCGCACGCAGCAGTTTCTCTTCCGGCGTCAGCTGGGTTTCGCCTTTAGGCGTTACCTTACCGACCAGGATGTCGCCGCCGGTCACTTCAGCACCGATATACACGATACCGGACTCATCCAGCTTGGAGAGCGCCGCTTCACCCACGTTAGGGATGTCGGCGGTGATCTCTTCAGGCCCCAGCTTGGTGTCGCGAGACACGCACGCCAGTTCCTGGATGTGGATGGTGGTGAAGCGATCTTCCTGCACCACGCGCTCGGAGACCAAGATGGAGTCTTCGAAGTTGTAGCCGTTCCAAGGCATGAACGCTACGCGCATGTTCTGGCCCAGCGCCAGTTCGCCCAGGTCTGTCGATGGGCCATCCGCCAGCACGTCGCCGCGCTCGATTGGCTCACCCAGATTCACACACGGCATCTGGTTGATGCAGGTGTTCTGGTTAGAACGGGTGTACTTGGTCAGGTTGTAAATATCGATACCTGCTTCGCCCGGGTACATCTCGTCTTCGTTAACTTTGATAACGATACGGGAAGCATCCACGTACTGGATCACACCGCCGCGTTTGGCAACGGCGGTTACGCCGGAGTCAACCGCTACAGCGCGTTCCATACCGGTACCGACCAGCGGCTTATCGGCGCGCAGGGTTGGTACGGCCTGACGTTGCATGTTCGCACCCATCAATGCACGGTTGGCGTCATCGTGTTCCAGGAATGGAATCAGTGAAGCACCAACGGAAACAACCTGTTGGGTGGATACGTCCATGTAGTCAACCTGGTCGCGGCTGAACAGGCTTGATTCGCCTTTGCTGCGGCAGGTGACCAGGTCTTCTACGAAGCGGCCTTCTTCATCCAGGTTGGAGTTCGCCTGGGCGATAACGAAGTTGCCTTCTTCAATAGCAGACAGGTAGTTGATTTCATCGGTCACCACGCCATCACGCACGCGGCGGTACGGGGTTTCCAGGAAGCCATACTCGTTAGTCTGTGCGTACACGGACAGGGAGTTGATCAGACCGATGTTTGGACCTTCCGGCGTTTCGATTGGGCACACGCGGCCGTAGTGGGTCGGGTGTACGTCTCGAACTTCAAAGCCGGCGCGCTCACGGGTCAGACCGCCCGGGCCCAGTGCGGAGATACGACGCTTGTGCGTGATCTCGGACAGCGGGTTGTTCTGGTCCATGAACTGGGACAGCTGGCTGGAGCCGAAGAACTCTTTCACCGCCGCCGAAATCGGTTTGGCGTTGATCATGTCCTGAGGCATCAGGGTATCCAGATCGCCCAGAGACAGACGCTCTTTCACCGCACGCTCAACACGCACCAGACCTACGCGGAACTGGTTCTCGGCCATTTCGCCGACGGAGCGGATACGACGGTTGCCCAAGTGGTCGATATCGTCCACTTCGCCCTTGCCGTTACGGATATCGATGAGCTTCTTCATCACTTCGATGATGTCGTCTTTGCTCAGGATGCCCGAACCTTCGATCTCGTCGCGCAGCAGAGAACGGTTGAACTTCATACGGCCAACCGCGGACAGATCGTAGCGGTCTTCGGAGAAGAACAGGTTCTCGAACAGGCTTTCGGCAGCTTCGCGCGTTGGCGGCTCACCAGGGCGCATCATGCGGTAGATTTCTACCAGCGAGCTCAGACGATCGTTGGTCGGATCGACACGCAGCGTTTCAGAGATGTACGCGCCGTGGTCCAGATCGTTGGTGAACAGCGTTTCGATGCGCTTGTGGCCGGACTGGCTCAGCTTGGCCAGCAGATCCAGCGACAGCTCCATGTTGGCTGCGCAGATCAGTTCGCCGGTATTGGTATCGATATAGTCTTTCGCGACCACTTTGCCCGCGATGTACTCTACCGGTACTTCAATGCTCTGAATGTCGTCTTTTTCCAGCTGACGGATATGACGAGCGGTGATGCGACGGCCTTTCTCTACGTAGATCTTGCCGTTGGCTTCGATATCGAACGAAGCGGTCTCACCACGCAGGCGCTCTGGCACCAGCTCCATCTGCAGCTTGTTGTCGCGGATTTCGAAGACGATCTTGTCAAAGAACAGGTCGAGGATCTGTTCAGTGGTGTAGTTCAGCGCGCGCAGAATGATGGTCGCAGGCAGTTTGCGGCGACGGTCAATACGCACGAACAGGTTGTCTTTCGGATCGAACTCGAAGTCCAACCATGAACCGCGGTAAGGGATGATGCGTGCGTTGTACAGCACTTTACCCGAGGAGTGGGTTTTACCCTTATCGCTGTCGAAGAATACGCCAGGACTACGGTGCAACTGAGATACGATAACCCTCTCAGTACCGTTGATCACAAAGGTGCCGTTTTCGGTCATGAGCGGAATTTCGCCCATGTAGACTTCTTGTTCCTTGATGTCTTTGACCGTACCTTCAGGCGCTTCGCGCTCATAGATAACCAGGCGCAGTTTTACGCGCAGCGGTGCAGAGAACGTCACACCACGGATCTGGCACTCTTTGACGTCGAAGACCGGCTCACCAAGACGGTAGCTAACGTATTGCAGCTCCGAATTGCCACTGTAGCTCTGGATAGGGAAAACAGAACGGAATGCGGCTTCAAGGCCGTACTGCCCTTCTGGATCTTGCTCGATAAACTTCTGGAACGAGTCAAGCTGGATAGAAAGGAGATATGGTATGTCCAGCACTTGTGGACGTTTACCAAAATCCTTACGAATACGTTTTTTCTCGGTATAGGAGTAAACCATAGGGTTCCTCAGCTCGCTGATCAGTGACCCAATCTGTCCGTCCGATTAGGGACAGTTCATGCAACACCGTTTTGTCGACCGGAAAGCGGGAACACTTTCCGCAATATCTCTTGCTATCACGCTTAAACCATTTCATCGCGCCTTCCCCCAGAACTCCTGGTAGTGCAAAGACCGCGGTATATTAAGTCGTCGATAGAAACAAACATTGGGAGGCGAAACCAGCAGCCAAACAGTGTGAAACGCTACTGGCGCCCTACAGCGCAAAAAGGCTGGTGACTAAAAAGTCACCAGCCATCAGCCTAAAAGACTAGGCTGCAACCGGAAGGGTTGGCTTATTTAACTTCAACTTCTGCGCCAGCTTCTTCCAGAGATTTTTTCAGAGCTTCTGCGTCATCTTTGCTCACGCCTTCTTTCAGAGCGGCTGGAGCAGATTCAACCAGGTCTTTAGCTTCTTTCAGACCCAGGCCGGTAGCGCCACGTACTGCTTTGATAACAGCAACTTTGTTAGCGCCTGCAGCTTTCAGGATAACGTCGAATTCAGTTTTCTCTTCAGCAGCTTCAGCTGGGCCAGCAGCTACAGCTACAGCAGCAGCAGCAGAAACGCCGAATTTTTCTTCCATAGCGGAAACCAGTTCAACAACGTCCATTACGGACATAGCGGCAACTGCTTCCAGGATTTGGTCTTTAGTGATAGACATAACAATTGTTCCTAAAATTCAGAAATAGTTTAAATACGTTAGCAAAGGCTAAGAAAGAGTGGCTTACGCCGCTTCTTTCTGATCGCGTACTGCAGCCAGAGTGCGAACCAGTTTGCCGGCAGCGGCTTCTTTCATGGTTGCCATCAGGCGTGCGATCGCTTCTTCGTAAGTTGGCAGCGTCGCCAGGCGGTCGATTTGCGCCGCTGGGATCAGCTCACCTTCAAAGGCCGCAGCTTTAACCTCGAATTTTGCATTCGCTTTCGCGAACTCTTTGAACAGACGAGCAGCAGCGCCCGGGTGTTCGTGAGAGAATGCAATCAAGGTTGGACCGACAAACGTGTCTTTCAGGCATTCGAATGGAGTGCCTTCAACTACGCGACGCATCAGGGTGTTGCGAACAACACGCATGTAAACGCCAGCTTCACGACCTGCTTTACGCAGTTCAGTCATTTTATCTACGGTAACGCCGCGGGAATCCGCAACAACCGCAGACAGCGCGCCTTTGGCTACTTCGCTGACTTCAGCAACAATCGCTTGTTTGTCTTGAAGATTTAATGCCATTAGCTTTTTGCTCCTGGATTAGCCGGGGAAAATCCCCCGGAACTCACTTCACTCGGCGCTTTGTAAAACGCCACGCCGAGCGGCTTAACACGGTGAGCAGAATCCAGCAAAGACATTCTTTTATAAAAAAGAAAAATTTTCTTAGGCTCTGTCACCGTCTACGCAGGAAGGATTAAGTATCTTGCGATACACCTGCGGTCTTGGACGGAGGCCTGGATAGGCCAGGCTCCAACCGAAAAATCTTTGTTTTGCCTACGGCATAGCCAATAGCAAAACCTTGGGGCATAAGATTCTAGACAAATCTCGGCCCCAAGTCAAAGCGATAATCGCAAGTGCGATTAGTTCGCTGCGGCAGACAGACCGCTTTGATCGATAGCAACGCCAGCACCCATGGTGGTGGAGAGGCTAACTTTCTTGATGTACATGCCTTTCGCCTGAGAAGGTTTTGCTTTTTTCAGCGCAACCAGCAGGGCTTCCAGGTTTTCTTTCAGTTTGTCTGCGTCGAAATCAACCTTACCGATAGTGGTATGGATGATGCCGTTTTTGTCGTTACGGTAGCGAACCTGACCTGCTTTAGCGTTTTTCACTGCTTCAGCAACGTTCGGAGTAACGGTACCCACTTTCGGGTTTGGCATCAGGCCGCGTGGACCCAGGATCTGGCCCAGTTGACCTACAACGCGCATTGCATCCGGGGAAGCAATAACAACGTCGAAGTTCATTTCGCCTTTCTTGATCTGCTCAGCCAGATCGTCCATACCTACCAGCTCTGCGCCGGCAGCTTTCGCTGCTTCAGCGTTAGCGCCTTGGGTAAATACGGCAACGCGAACGGAACGACCGGTGCCGTGTGGCAGAACGGTAGCGCCACGAACGTTTTGGTCAGATTTACGAGCGTCGATGCCGAGGTTAACGGCAACGTCAACGCTTTCTACGAATTTAGCGGTGGCCAGCTCTTTCAGCAGAGCAACAGCTTCAGTGATGTCATACTGTTTAGTAGCATCAACTTTGTCACGGATCACGCGCATGCGCTTGGTCAGCTTAGCCATCTCTTAATCCTCCACTACCAGGCCCATGGAACGAGCGGTACCTTCGATGGAGCGAGTCATCGCTTCAACGTCAGAACCAGTCATGTCCGCAGCTTTGGTTTCTGCGATTTCACGTACCTGAGCACGGGTCACTTTACCTACTTTGTCTTTGTTCGGCTTACCGGAACCAGACTTGATACCAGCCGCTTTTTTCAGCAGAACTGCTGCTGGCGGGGTTTTGGTAACGAAAGTGAAGGAGCGATCAGAATAAACGGTGATAACAACCGGAATCGGCAGACCTTTCTCAACGCTGTCAGTTTTAGCGTTGAATGCCTTACAGAATTCCATGATGTTAACGCCCTGCTGACCCAGAGCTGGACCCACTGGTGGGCTCGGGTTAGCCATACCAGCTGCAACTTGCAGCTTAACGTAGGCTTGTACTTTCTTAGCCATTTAAATTTCCTCGGTTTGGGTAGTATCGCCTCGTGAGAGGCTCCCCGTGTTTAACCTCGCCAGACAAACATCAGGCAAGGCATCTAAAACAAAAGGCGCGAAATTGTAGTTCAATTTCGCGCCTTTGACAAGCGACAACGGACCGCTTATTGCTGATTATTCGATCAGCCTTTTTCAACCTGGCTGAAGTCCAGTTCCACCGGCGTTGCACGGCCGAAGATGGAAACGGAAACTTTCAGGCGGCTCTTCTCGTAATCGACTTCTTCGACCACGCCGTTGAAATCGGCAAACGGGCCGTCGTTGACGCGCACCAGCTCGCCCGGCTCGAACAGCGTTTTCGGACGCGGTTTGTCACCGACCTGCTGCAGGCGGTTCATGATCGCATCAACTTCTTTATCGCTGATCGGCGCAGGACGGTCAGACGTACCGCCGATGAACCCCATGACACGCGGTACGCTGCGCACCAGGTGCCAGCTGGCGTCATTCATCACCATCTGCACCAGCACGTAGCCAGGGAAGAATTTACGCTCGCTCTTGCGACGCTGGCCACCACGGATTTCAACCACTTCTTCCGTAGGCACCATCACTTCGCCGAACAGCTCTTCCATATCGTGCAGTTTGATGTGTTCACGCAGCGATTGCGCTACGCGACCTTCAAAACCGGAAAACGCCTGAACGACGTACCAACGTTTTTTTGGAGCTTCAGACATTTTAGAACCTCAGGCCAGTAATAAACGACACCAGACGGACCAGAATACCATCCAGCCCCCACAGAATCAGTGACATCACGGCGGTTACCGCGGCAACGATCAACGTGGTGTGTAGCGTTTCCTGACGAGTTGGCCAAATCACTTTACGTACTTCGGTACGCGCTTCGCGGGCAAACGCAACGGTAGCTTTGCCTTTGGTGGTCATCAGAGCCACTGCACCTGCAACGGCGATGATCAGCACAACTGCCAGCGCGCGCAATGGCAGGCTTAAATCACGGTAGTAATAGTTACCGACAATAGCCACAACCAACAGAACGGCGACGATCAGCCACTTTGCCGCTTCCAGGCCGCGTCCGCTCCCTTGAGCCTCGGTATTCGCACTCATAAACCAACCTGTCACAATGATGATTCAGAACAAACAACTTTGCCTCGCATTGCGAGGCAAACCAAACCGATCGGATACCGCACTAGCGATATCCCGGTGTTTTACGCCATGACGTATTCAGTCAATACGGTTTAAGAGCCCATCTCACCAATGATTATGACTGCAAAATCGCTGATGAGATAGGTTCTAGTTCACAGCGTAGAAAAAGGGCATCAAATGATGCCCTTTTACCGCGTGTCGCGTCAAACTTTATCAGCGATTAAGCGATAACTTTAGCAACAACACCAGCGCCTACAGTACGGCCGCCTTCACGGATTGCGAAACGCAGACCGTCGTCCATCGCGATTGGGTGAA
>NZ_JADNRO010000015.1:0-60882 GCF_019913725.1 Serratia sp. EWG9 | reverse complement strand
CGCCGCGCGACCGGCCCCCGCTTTGCCGCCGGCCTGCTGCGCGCCCGGGGCCGTGCCGGCCGGCGGTTGAGCGGCGTTAAAATAACGCCAGGCGAAGACGGCGGCGATGACCAGGATGGCCGCAACCAGCAGGCGCGGCATCAGGGAACGGCGTTGGGGTTTTGCATTCATGGCGGCGAAAATTCTCTCCAAAAGGCAGGGGTGCGGGCACTCATTGCCACAAAAATGACACTCCTTACAGGATACTAGTTTAGCCAGCGGGGACGGCATAAAAATGAAGGAAATATGGAGGAACCGTCAGCATTGTCCTAATAAGTGGGTGATTTGAGCGTGCTATGTTTATAAGTGATTTGTTTCAGCTTATAGCCAATCCGTTTTAGCGTTCTATCCTGGTTGGCGCTAATAATTAACCCGCGAATCTTTTCCCACAGGAGCAGGTGATGAGCAACAGAGAATTGGGCCGCTCAGGCATTCAGGTGCCGGCGTTGACCTTTGGCGGCAATGTGTTCGGTTGGACGGCGGATCAAGCGACCTCGTTCAGCCTGCTGGATGCGCTGGTGGACAATCAGCTCAACTTTATCGATACCGCCGACGTTTATTCCAGCTGGGCGCCGGGCAACCGGGGCGGCGAATCGGAAACCGTCATCGGCGAATGGCTGAAGAAGAGCGGCAAGCGCGATCAGGTGATCATCGCCACCAAGGTGGGTAAACCGATGGGCGAAGGCAAACAGGGTCTGTCGCCGCGCTATATTCAGCAGGCGGTGGAAGATTCGCTGCGGCGCCTGCAAACCGATTATATCGATCTTTATCAGTCGCATGACGATGACCGCGATACGCCGCTGGAAGAGACGCTGGCGGCGTTCGATGCGTTGATTAAGGCCGGCAAGGTGCGGGCGATCGGCGCCTCCAACTATCAGGCGGATCGCCTGGAAGAAGCGCTGCGGGTGAGCGAGAGCAACGGATTGGCGCGCTACGAAACCCTGCAGCCGGAATACAATCTGTATGCGCGCGAAGGGTATGAAGCCGAGCTGGAGGGGGTGGCGCAGCGCCATGGCCTCGGGGTGATCAACTTCTTCGCGCTGGCCAGCGGCTTTCTGACCGGCAAATACCGCAGCAAAGCGGATGAGGGCAAAAGTCAGCGCGGCGATCGTATCGTCGAACGCTACCTGAACCCGCGCGGTTTCCGCATCCTGGCGGCGCTGGATCAGGTGGCGGGCAAACACGGCGTCTCTGCGGCGCAGGTCTCGCTGGCCTGGCTGATCGCGCGTCCGAGCATCACCGCGCCGATCGTCAGCGCCACCTCGTTGTCGCAGCTGGATGAGTTGGTCAGCGCCACGCGTCTGACGCTGGATGCGGACGACATTCAGACGCTGAACCACGCCAGCGCCGAGTAAGAGCCGCCGGCGATTTTGCTCTATGCTGAAGGGGTCAATATGACTCATTCAGGAAACTGCAATGTCTGGCGATATCATCAACGACCTCGCGGCGCTGGAACAGCTGTACGGCAAGCCCGCCGCGCCCTCGGTTTTTAAAGAAGTCAGCTACATCCACCCGGCTTACCGTCCGTTTATCGAGGCGGCGCCGTTCGCCGCCCTCTCGACGGTGGGGCCGGACGGCATGGACGTCTCGCCGCGCGGCGATCCGGCCGGTTTCATTCATATCGAAGACGAGAAAACCCTGCTGTTGCCGGATCGGCGCGGCAATAACCGCATCGACAGCCTGCGCAATATCCTGCACGACAACCGGGTGGCGCTGCTGCTGCTGATCCCCGGCATCGGCGAAACGCTGCGGATTAACGGGCGGGCGGAGATCGTGGTGGCGCCGGCGGTGTTGCAGCGTTTCGCCCACCGCAACCAGCTGCCGCGTTCGGTGCTGCGCATTCGGGTGGAGGCGGTGTTCTTCCAGTGCAGCCGGGCGATCTTGCGTTCGGGGTTATGGGAAGAGGCCAGCCGCCTGCAGCGTTCGGCGCTGCCCAGCCCCGGCCATATTTTGGCTGCGGTGAGCCAAACGCGCTTCGACGGTGAGGAGTACGACAGCGCGCTGCCGCAGCGGCTGAAGGATACGCTGTATTAATCGCCGTGGCGTTCGCGCCACGTTTGTCGGTTCAGCCGGTACAAGACGTGCTTTTGCAGCGGATGGCCCGCCGGCAGACGCGGGTGCAGGAAGGTTTCGCCGTCGAAGCGCATACCGATGCGCGTCATCACCCGGCGCGACGGCTGGTTATCTTCGGCGGTGAAGGACACCACTTCCGGCAAATGCAGCGTGTCGAAGGCGCACGCCAGCGCGGCGCGCGCCGCCTCAGCGGCGTAGCCGTTGCCCCAGTGGGCCGCCGCCAACCGCCAGCCGATCTCCACGCAGGGGGAGCAAGGCAGATCGTCGCCCGGCCGCGCCAGCCCGACAAAACCGATAAAAGGCGCGCCGCTTTTCACTTCCACCGCCCACAGCCCCCAGCCGTGCTGTTGCAGGAAGGCGCGGATGCGTTCGGCCTGCGCGCGGCTTTCCTCGGCCGTCATCGTCGCCGGGAAATAGCGCATGACCTGCGGATCGGCGTTGAGCGCGGCGAAGGCCGGCAGGTCGTCGTCGCGCCAGGGGCGCAGCCGCAGCCTGGCGCTGTCGAGGGTAAGGATGGTCGACATGATGCATAGCCTCCAATGAACAAGGGCGCGGCGAGCCGCGCCCGCGGGCTGTCAACGGAACAGCGTTTGCGCCCAGCGCGCCAGCCCGGCGGTGACCGAGCCGAAGTCGTTGCCGCCGACGATCGGAATGCCCGGCAGCTGCTGTTGCAGCGCGGCGCGCAGCAGCGGCGAACGCGCGCTGCCGCCGGTCAGGTAGATCACCTGCGGCGCGGTCTGGCTGCTGGCCAGCGCGGCGCTGACCTGCTCCTGAATGCGCATCAACGGCTGCGAGATGGCGTCGGCGAGCTGATCCTGGCTGATGTTCTCCGCCAGATCGGCCTGCACGAAATTGAGCGGCGCGCTGATGGCCGTTTGGCCGGACAGGGCGATCTTACTCTCTTCGGCCGCCCGCACCAATCGATAGCTCAGGCGCTGCTGGTACACTTTCAGCAGGCGCTTGACCTTTTCCGGCTCCGCCGCGTCGAGGATCAGATCGCGCAGCACGCGGCCGTTGGCGGCGCTGTAGAAATCGTTTTGCGCCGGCACATCGTTGGTCGCCACCGCGTTCCAGTAAGGCAGCGCCGGCAGGGCGATGCCTTTCGCGGTTTCGCCGCCCAGGCCGAACAGCGGCATCAGCTGCTTGAAGGCCAGCATGATGTCCAGATCGTTACCGCCGACCCGGCAGCCGCTGTGGCCCAGCAGGCTCTGCTGGCGATCGGCGCGGTTGCGCCACTGCGGCCCCATCAGCAGCACCGAGCAGTCGGTGGTGCCGCCGCCGATGTCCACCACCAGCACGGTTTGCTCTTCGCTCAGCGTCGCTTCGAAGTCCAGCCCCGCCGCCACCGGCTCGAACTGGAATTCAATGTCCTTGAAACCGGCGCGTTCGGCGGCGCGTTGCAGAATGCCCTGCGCCTGCCGGTTGGCTTCGTCGCCGCCGATGCCCTGGAAGTTGATCGGCCGGCCGATCACCGCCTGATCGATGCCGGTTTGCAGCACATTTTCCGCCTGGCGTTTGATGTGGAACATCATGGCGCACACCAGGTCTTCGAACAGCGCGATCTGCTGTGGTTTCAGGCCGTTGGCGCCGAGGAAGGACTTCGGCGAGCGCACGAAGTACACCTCTTCCGGATCTTCCATATAGTGCGCCAGCGCCTGCAGGCCGAACAGCACGCTGTCGCCGTTGACCGGAATGTCTTCTTCGCGGTTGTAACTGATGGCGCGGCGCAGCAGCTGCTGGTTTTCTTCGCTGCCGGTCGGGATCTGCCAATGGCGGTGCAGGCATTCGCTCACCGCTTCGCGGGTCGGCGCGCACAGCATCGAAGGCAGATAGGGCGCGTTGTTTTCCAGCGTCAACAGCTCGGGGCCGTGGTCGCGCATCACTGCAACGGAACAGTTGGCTGTCCCGTAATCGAATCCAATAAACATCTCTTTTTTGTCCCCATGCCAATGAAGGGGGGCGACTTTACCCGAGACGGGGCCGGCGGGCAATGCGCCAATGCGCGAGTGTCGAAAAATTTAGCGGGCGCGGCGGCGTGCACGAACTTTCTCAGTGCGGATAACGCTCAAACCGCAGCAATGGCACAGTCGGCTATGAAAATGGCGTGCTTCGCCCATCAAGACGCACGCCATTTCTTTATACTCAACAGGTATTCCGAGCGGGGAATGCCTTTCCCTATGACTCTGTGATGAGGATTTCATGACGCGCAACTCGACCTTTCTCATGAATATCGGCTGGAGAACCCTGCTGAAAGATCTGGGGCTCCAGCCGACGGATGTTTTACGCCGGGCTGCATTGCCTGAAGATCTGTTGTCACGCACCGCTGAAGGGATCACTACGGAAGAATATTTCCGCTTCTGGCGCGCGATGGAGGAAGGAACGGGCGACCCGTTGTTTCCGTTGAAAATCGTTGCGCTGATGTCAACGGAATCGTTTGACCCTCCGATATTCGCCGCCCTGTGCAGCGCCAATCTGGCGCAAGCTGTCCAGCGGTTAGCGAAATACAAGCAACTTACGGCGCCGATGAGCCTGGAGCTCGCCATCGGCCCTGAAGGCGAAATGACGATTTTACCCCGCTGGCTGTTGGCGGAGGAGGCAGTACCGGCGTCTTTGCTGGTGGCTGAGCTGGCATTTTATGTTCGGTTGGCGCAGCTTGCCACGCGCGAACCGGTAAAAGCGAGCCGTATCACCTTGCCTGAACTGCCGCCTGCAGCCCTTTCACGCCCCTTGGCAGCCTTCTTCGGCTGCGCGGTAACGCCTGGGGCAGGGCCGGGCATTACTTTCTCCTCCGCAGATGCCTTGCGTCCCTTTTTGACTGTGAATGAGGGCATGTGGCGCGTTTTCGAACCCGAGCTGCGTCGTCGCCTCAGTGAACTGGACGCCACGGCAACCACCGGAGAGCGCGTTTGTGCGGTGCTGCTGGAGTTGATTCCCAGCAATACCGCCGGCATCGACGCGGTGGCGGCAAGATTGGGCATGAGCCGCCGGACGCTGCAGCGGCGTCTGGAAGATGAGGGCGAGAGTTTTCGTTCGCTGAGCAACGGCACCCGGGAAAAATTGGCGCGCCACTATCTTAAGCATTCGACCCTTACCAGCGGAGAGATTGCCTTTTTGCTCGGTTTTGAAGAGCCGAACTCTTTCTTCCGCGCCTTTCACGAATGGACAGGGCAAACGCCGGAAGCGGCTCGCCAGGCGATGCGGCTGAATTAGCCGAGAGGCGCTGTTCACGTTGGCGCATTCTGCGAGTTGATTGGCGCGGTTCGACATGGTTGCGGCAGGGCCCGTCGCTTAAAGTGGACAACATACAGACTGCGCAGGCAGTCGCCAACGCAATCATCCTAATAAGGAGCAGTCAGTATGAAGTCCAAAGTGATCCTGGTGACCGGCGCCTCGTCCGGTATTGGCGAAGCCACCGCCGTCACGTTAAAGCAGCGCGGGCATACCGTTTATGCGGCCGCCCGCCGGGTTGAACGCATGCAGGCTCTGGCTGCCGCCGGCATTCACGTTTTGCCGTTGGACGTCACCGACGATGCTTCCATGGCGCAGGCGGTAAAGACCATCATCGCCGAAACGGGGCGTATCGATGTGTTGGTCAATAACGCCGGTTACGGCTCCTATGGCGCTATTGAAGACGTTTCTGCGGATGAGGCTCGCGCTCAATTTGATGTGAATGTGTTCGGTGCGGTTCGGCTGACGCAGCTGATTTTGCCGCACATGCGAGCGCAGCGCTCCGGCACCGTCATCAATATTACGTCGATGGGCGGGAAAATACATACGCCGCTGGGCGGATGGTATCACGGCACCAAATTCGCCTTGGAGGCCATCAGCGACTGTTTGCGCATGGAGGTGCAACCTTTCGGCATCGACGTCGTGGTGATCGAACCCGGCGGCATCCAGAGTGAATGGGCGGATATCGCCGCGGAAAAACTGATCGGCGTTTCCGGCCAGAGCGAGTACGCCGCTCAGGCTCACGCTGTCGCCCACGCCATGGTCAGCGACGCCAGCAAGAAACGGCAATCGCCGCCGAGCGTGATTGCCGATACGATCGCCAAAGCCGTCGTCGCCCATCGTCCGAAAACGCGCTATGCCGTGGGGTTTGGCGCGAAACCGCTGATTTTTCTGCGGCGCTTGTTGTCCGATCGCGCCTTCGATGGGCTGATGCGCCGGGCATTGGGGGTACCGCGCCAGGGGCAATAAGTCGTCGGGCAGCGGGGCTTTATGTCGGTGGCGGTGAAATGGTGCGTCTGAACGCTGTTCAGACGCATAATCATTAAAGACAATCGCTAATCTGGACGGTGGGAAGGTACGTAACTTAATGTCCGAATTCCGCACGTCAGCGCGCTAGCCGAGTCCCATAATGCAGAAAAAACCGAACCCGAGCGTTGCCATGAATACTCAACAGCAAGCGTTGTACGACGCGCTGCGCGCGCGTGACCGCAAATTCGACGGCCGTTTTTTCGTCGGCGTCTCTTCCACCGGCATCTATTGTCGCCCGGTGTGCAGCGCCCGCACGCCAAAGCTGGAAAACTGCACCTTTTATCCGAGCGCGGCGGCGGCTGAACTGGCGGGGTTTCGCCCCTGCCTCAAATGCCGACCGGAACTGGCGCCCGGCCTGGCGCTGATCGATCTGGGCAACCGCTATGCCCAGGTAGCGGTGCAGCTCATCGAGCAGGGGTATCTGTCCGAACACAGTTGCGAAGCGCTGGCGGCGCGGCTGGGCATTTCCGATCGCCATCTGCGGCGCATCTTCGCCGAACAGTTTGGCGCCTCGCCGATCGATTACGCGCAGTCGCACCGGTTGCTACAGGCCAAGCGCCTGCTGGCGGACACCGATCTGCCGCTCAGCGAGGTGGCGTTCGCCGCCGGTTTCGGCAGCCTGCGGCGTTTCAACGAGCTGTTCAAGGCGCGTTACCGCCTGATCCCGTCGGCGCTGCGCAGCGGCGGCGCGCGCGGTGAACGGGCCGCCGCCAGCGGGTTGGTGTTTCACCTGGGCTATCGGCCGCCCTATGACTGGGAGCGCATGCTGAATTTCTTGCAGGCGCGCGCCGTGCAGGGCGTGGAGCGGGTCGAGGGGCGCCGCTACCTGCGCTCGATCGCCGTCAGTCAGGGCGGCACGGAACACCGCGGCTGGCTCAGCGTGCAGCCGGAAGAGGCGCGCAATCGGGTTCGGGTCGAGATTGCGCCGACGCTCAGTCTGGTGACGACGGAGGTGTTGCGCCGGGTGCGCCTGCTGTTTGATCTGGACGCCGCGCCGGATCGCATCAATGCGGCGCTGGGCTCGCTGGCGGCCGATGCGCCGGGGCTGCGCCTGCCGGGCTGCGTGAACAGTTTCGAGCAGGCGGCGCGTGCGGTGCTGGGGCAGTTGGTCAGCGTGAAAATGGCGGCGACCTTCGCCGGGCGGATGGCCGAACGCTGGGGCGAAGCGCTGGCGACGCCGCATGAGGGCATCACCCACGTTTTCCCCACAGCAGAACGGGTGGCGCAGCTGCAGCCTGAAGAACTGCGCCCGCTCGGGGTGCAAGTGAAGCGCGCGGCGGCGCTGATCGAGATCGCCCGCGCGCTGGGGGAAGGACGGCTGCAGCTCGACAACGTGCTGGATATCGAACAGGGCATCAAGGCGCTGACCGCGCTGCCGGGTATCGGCAGCTGGACCGCCAGCTATATCGCGATGCGCGCCTGGTCGTGGCCGGACGTGTTCCTGGCCGGCGACTACCTGATCAAACAGCGTTTCCCCGGCATGACGCCGCGCCAGATTGAACGCTACGCCGAGCGCTGGCGCCCGTGGCGCTCTTACGCCACGCTGCATCTGTGGCACAACGGCGGCTGGGCGCCGGAAGCGGAGAGTTGAACGCGGCTAGCGGGGAGACTCGATCAGCTGCAGCAGGCGGCTCATGCCTTCACGCATCAGGAACGCCAGCAGCTTTTCCCGTTCGGCCGGCGTGAGGTGATAGTAATACTCGATCCAGACCCGTACCGGATCCTGACGTTTGACGTCGTAATCCGGATGGTCGGTTTCGCGCAACGCTGACAGGCTGCGCGCGCCGAACGGCAGACTGTCGATATGGTATTCCAGCGCTTTGCCCTGTACGCCGCTGCGGCGGCGACTGACCCAGCCTTCGCGCCGGGCCATCAAATTGACCCCTTGCGGGGTTGAGGGCAACCCCGCCTTACCCATCAGTTCCCTGGCGGAAAACCATTTCTTTTCCATAGTCCCTTGTCTCTGAGCCATCACCTGTCGAGGAAAATCAACGGATACGTCGATGTTCGCATGGGGATTTCATCTTACTTAATCGTTTAAGCTTCAGGTGTTATTTATATCACTAATCTTGTCTTGGTTAATATCATGTAACGAACGAGATGCGAGGCGCCGCCCGGGAGACGGCGCCTGAGTGGGGGGAGAGGGTTAACGGATGCCGAAATAGCCGTCGCTGAGCAACACCGCCAGCGGCTGCTCCAGCGCCACCTGGTCGCCGTCCGCCAGATCGACGCCAATGTCGCGCAGCGCCTGCAGCGTCACCGGCTGGTGAGCCGGTCCGGCGAAGGTCTGCGCTTTAATGCGATGCGCCGCGCCGTTGAGCATCGAGACCATCAGCTCGTCCATCTGGTTGCAGTGCACGTTGGTGATAAAGCGCTCATCGATGCGAATGATGTCGATCCTCTGATCGCTGAGCTCATCGAACGCATTGATGTTATGCCCGAAGCCGTTGACGATCAGCCGGCAGCCCTGCTGCTGCAGTTCGCGGAGAAATGCCCGACACTGCGCGGCGTGCTCCAGTATCGCGGCCTCATCGACGCTGAACAGCAGCGCCTGCGGCGGCAGCGAGGAAGCGCGCACCGTTTCAGTCAGGTAGCGCTGGAAGTCGGCGCTCAGCAGGCTGTCGATGGCCAGCGGCAGCGCGAGCGACAGCCCTTTGCGTTTGATGTCGTCGGCATATTTCACCAGCAGTTGCGCCGCCGTCCAGCGGTCGATGTCCGGCATCAGGCCGTACAGCTGCGCGGCGGCGATGAACGCCTCGTGCGACAGCGGGCGGTCGTCCGGCGCCATCACCTGCAGCTTCACCTGGTGAAACGCGGCCGACAGCGGCGTCGCCGGCGGCGCGACCGCGTGAGTCAGCAGCCGCAGTTGCCCCTCGCTGATGATCGTCTGCACTTCCTGCAGGCTCAGCACCTCGTGCTGCCGCTCCAGCAGCTGTTTCTGCCGCGTTTCGTACAGATAAACCTGGCCGCGCCCCTGGTGCTTGGCGGTGTAGCAGGCGATATCGGCCTGCGCCAGCAGTTCGCTGCTTTTGGCGTCGGCGCTGATGCGCGTGATGCCGGCGCTGGCGCCGACGCGGTAAATCTTCCCTTCCCAGTAGAACGGGTGCTGGCTGATTTGATTAACCACTTGCTGCACCAGCGATTTGGCCTGTTCCAGCCGGCAGTCGTACAGGATCAGACCGAACTCGTCGCCGCCCAGCCGGGCCAGGCAATCGCTATGGCGCAGCTGATGCCGCATCAGCTGGGCGATGTCCCGCAGCAGGGCATCGCCCGCCGCATGGCCGGCGGTGTCGTTCACCGCCTTGAACCGATCCAGATCGAGGAACACCAGTGAATGCGGCGATGACGGTTCCCCGCCGGCGACGATCGCCGCTTTCAGCTGTTTCTCGAAGCGGGTGCGGTTCGGCAATCCGGTCAGCGCATCGTGCGAGGCGCTGTAGCTGAGTTTTTTCATCAGTTCGCGCGAGGCGGTGACGTCCTGCAGCACCATCACCGCACCCATGGTTTCCCCGTCGAGGGTTTTCAGCGGTGAGACCGACTGCTGTACGTCGAAATAACGCCCGTCGCGGCTGTGCAGCACCAGCGCATAATCCGCCGGCCATTGCCGTGGGTATTGCGTGAGGTTTTCGATTTCCGGGCCGTCTTTGCCGTTGGTCAGGCGCACCACGCCGGCGACGGGCATACCGATCGCCAATTCGAGCGGCCAGCCGCACATCTGTTCCGCCACCGGATTCATAAAGGTGATGCGCAGGTGGCTGTCGGTGGAGATCACCCCTTCGCCGATGGCGTCGAGGGTGATGTGCAGGCGCTCTTTCTCTTCGTGCAGCGCCTCGGCGAGGCTCTTGAGCTCGGTCATGTCGATATTGGTGCCGATCAGGCGCAGCGGCCGGCCCCGATCGTCGAGGATCACGTTGCCCTGGCCGCGGATATGGCGCACTTTGCCGCTGCGCGTAGTGATGCGAAACTCCATGATGAATGGCCGCGGCTGCGCCAGGATCTCGGCCAGCTCGCGATCGGTGCGCTCGCGATCTTCCGGCACCAGCAGGGTGCGCCACAACGCCAGCGTCGGCGTTTGGTCGGGGGTGAGATCGTAGAGTTCGAACATGCGCTGATCCCAGGTGAAGTTTTCCTGGCTCATCACCCATTCCCAGATGCCGACGCCGCCCACCTGGTTGGCCAGCGTGATGCGCTCCACCAACCGGTTGTTCTCCGCCTCGCTGCGCTTAAGGTCGCTGATGTCCTCCACCTGAGAGATGAAGTACAACGGCCGGCCTTCGCCGTCGCGCACCAGCGAGACCGCCAGCAGCGCCCAAACCGTCTGGCCGTCGCTGCGGATATAGCGCTTCTCCATGGTGTAGCTGCTGATATGGCCGTCGAGCAGTTCGTGCAGTTGGGTCAGGTCGGCGTTCAGATCGTCCGGGTGGGTGATCTCTTGAAAGGTCAGGCGATAAAGTCTTTCGGGCGGATAGCCGAGCAGCTTGCACAGCGCCTGGTTAACCTGCAGCCATTTGCCCTCCGGCGACACCAGCGCCATGCCGATGGCGGAATACTCCAGCGCGCTGCGAAAGCGGCTTTCGCTCTCGACGATATGTTGCTTTTCCACCCGGAAGGTGTGCATCACCATCGCCATGGCGTGCGCCGGGATCAGGATCAGCAACATCGGCAGATAGAGGCCGAGTTCGCCCAGGAAAGTGTGCTGGGAAGACTGAAGGCGCAGCAGGCCCAGCGACAGCAGGACGGTGATCAGCAAGAGAGTGCAGAAACAGACGGTGAAGGTTTCGAAGCGCGACAGCGCGATAGCCGCCCACAGCAGCGGCAGGATGACGAAGGTAAAGGGGAAGGGCAGATGTGTCAGCGCCAGATAGCTGAAGGCCAGCGAGCCCATCAGGGTCAATAGCAGCGGATACGGATTCAGCCCGGCCAACAGGCGGCGGTGATAGGTGAGCCCGAGCGGCGCCAGCGACAGCACCCCTATCGCCTCAGAGATGAACCAGGTGCCGAACGATTGCCAAAACGTTTGGTCCGGCGTGGGCGTCAGTCCGGCGGCCAGCAGCGCGCTGAACAATGGGGTAAATATCACCGCGCAGACCACGAAGCGCAGCCAACAGCCCAGATCGCTCAGCGGATCGATCGCCGGCAGCGTGCGGCGCAGCAGCAGAGCGCAGACTGCCGCTTCCAGCAGGTTGATGGCGGCCAGCTTGACGGGAATGGCGCTGAGGCCGAACAGCAGAAAGCTGGCGAGCACGATGCCTGTGCCGCTGGCCAGCAGCGGTAAACCCCAATGACGCGGGGGATGGCGATACAGCACGGCGATCGCGGCGGCAGTCGGGAACCACAGCGGCGTGAAGTGATGAGCCTCACTGGATAACGACAGGCTCAGCAAGGCGAGCAAAAATGTCGCCAGCGCCACGAACAGAGAATGTGTCAGCATAACGCCTTTGTGTGTGCCGAACGCGTTCGGCGCGCTGATATCCATAGACATCCTTACCGATGACCTCTGCCTGTGATTGGATTCATGACGTGGATGAATCAAGATGATTTATTGAAAAAGGGTAGTACAGCGCGGGAGGAAAACCTACCGGGAGGGCCGACTTTACTGCGTTAGCGCAAACCCGGCGACAGAATGACGAAAAAGCCGGCGCGGGGCCGGCTTTGAGCGTCTTACAGCAGGAACAGGGTGGCGAGGCCGAGGAAGATGAAGAAGCCGCCGGTATCGGTCAGCGCGGTGATGAGCACGCTCGAGCCGACCGCCGGGTCGCGGCCCAGTTTGAGCATGGTCATCGGGATCACCACGCCCATCAGCGCCGCCAGCAGCAGGTTGAGCAGCATCGCCAACGTCATCACGCCGCCCATCGCCGCGTCGCCGTACAGCAGCCAGGTGATCACGCCCATGATGCCGCCCCACACCACGCCGTTGATGATGGCGACGCCCAGCTCTCTGAGCATCAGGCGCGAGATGTTGCCGACTTCAATCTGGTGCAGCGCCAGCGCGCGCACGATCATGGTGATGGTCTGGTTGCCGGTGTTGCCGCCGATGCCGGCGACGATCGGCATCAGCGCCGCCAGCGCTACCAGCTGGGAAATGGTGTGCTCGAACAGGCCGATCACTCGCGAGGCGACGAATGCGGTGCAGAGGTTGATCGCCAGCCAGGCCCAGCGGGTTTTGACCGCTTTGCTGACCGGGGCGAACACGTCTTCTTCCGGGCTTAAACCGCCCATGCGGCGCAGGTTGGTGTCGCTCTCTTCGTTGACGGCGTCGACGATCTCTTCGATGGTCAGGCGGCCCATCAGTTTGCCTTTGGCGTCAACCACCGGGGCGCTGATCAGGTCATAACGTTCGAACGCGCCGGCCGCTTCATCGGCCTTGTCCTCAGGCTGAAAGGTGGCGGGGTCGCTGTCCATCACTTCGCGTACCGGGATTTCCGGGTCGTTCAGCAGCACCGCGGTGAGCGGCAGTTCGCCCAGCAGGGTGTTTTTGCGATCGGTGACGAACAGTTTATCGGTGGCGTCGGGAATGGTTTTGCGCATGCGCAAAAAACGGTGCACCGCGCCGAGCGTGACGTCCGGCCGCACCGTCACCAGTTCGAAATCCATCATCCAGCCGACGCTGTCTTTGGCGTACTGGCTCATCTCGCGCACCTGAGCGCGCTGCTCCGGCTCCAGCGAGGTCAGCAACCGGCCCATCAGGTTACGCGGCAGGTATTGCGCCAGATAGGCCTGTTCGTCCACGTCCAGCGTTTTGATCGCTTTGAGCAGGTCTTTATCGCTCATTTCTTCGATCAGGCTGTCCCAGACCGGTTCGGCGACTTCCACCAGCGTCTGGCCGCGCTTGCTGTTGCCCACCAGCCGCCACAGCGCCATGCGCTCGTCCTGCGGCAGCGCTTCCAGCAGGTCCGCCAGGTCGGCGGCGTGCATGTCGTCAAGCAGGCCGGTAATTTCCGCCGTTTGGTTCAGCAGTTCGCTTTGGCTGAGGGCGTGTTCATCCCCTGGCCGGCCGAGAATGCCGTCGACCAATTCCTTATTGTTCAACAACAGAGTGAGAATGCGCTGGCGGTGTTCAGCGACTTTTTTGACGTTATGGGTTGCGGCTGACATGGTGTTCCTTAACGGGCGCTCGGCGTTCCTGACGCAGGCTCATTAAAAGATAGAGCATAGCGAGTGCCGGAGTCATTTTTATGAAACGGACGGGGCGCGGCGGTTATTCAGAGGAGGCGTCCTGTTGCGGCGCGCTGACTTCGGCGGCGTTTTGCGCAGCGGCCTGCTTTTTTTCCTGATGATGAGGCACCGCCACCACGGCGGCGTACAGCAGTCGGCCGACTAAAATGATAAAGCTGATAAACAACACTATCTTCGTCATCTGTCCGGTGGTTTTCTTGCGCATATATCACCCGGTATGCCGGTGTCCTGTGTTATTCGCTCGAGAATTTGTAACCGGATTTTAGGCGCTGATGACAAAAGTTGTCCATTTTTTTCCGGCGAGCGGCGCGCCGTATTAGGGTTTCGTTTAGGTTGGCGGAGCGGGGGCGGAAAGAAAAACCCCCTGGCTGGCAGGGGGCGGAGGATCAGGCGGAGCGCTGTTCGTCTTGCGAACCTTCTTCGTCGATCAGCAGCTTCCAGCCGACGACGTCGTTCCAGTAGGCCTGCTCGCGCTCGAAGTCCAACTGCACCAGGTTGTTTTGCGCCAGGTAGCCGGCCGGGAAGCGCAGCGTCCAGTGGTTGTCGTCGGTGGTCAGGCGCAGCGTTTCCGGTGTGGTGGTCGACTGGCGCTGGTTGTTGAGCAGTGTGCTCAGACGCAGCAGTTGGATCAGCGGCAGGTAGTGTTTCTTTTTGAACAGGTTGAGGCGCGGCAGCTCTTCCAGCTTGATCGCCTTGCGGTGGAAACGCACCAACGCCGCCAACAGCAGCTGCTGTTCCTGGTTAAAGCCAGGTAGATTGGAGTTTTGCAGAATGTAGGCCGAATGGCGATGCATGCCGCTGTGGTTGATGCTCAGGCCCACTTCGTGCAGCATGGCGGCCCATTTCAGCAGGGCTTCCAATTGCGGATGCACCAGCTTGGTGTTTTGTGCCATCCACTGCGAATAGAGCAGTTCGGTGGTTTCCAGCACTCGCTTGGCCTGTTCGCGGTCGATGTTGTAGTGATCGGCCAGGCTTTTGGCGGTGCGGCTGCGGATGTCCTGGTGGCGGAAGCGGCCTTCCATTTCATACAGCACGCCTTCGCGCAGCGCACCGTCAGACAGGCGCAGATCGCGGATCGCCAGCGCATCGAACACGCCGCACAGAATAGCCAGCCCCGGCACGAACACCGATTGGCGATCTTCCGACAGCCCCGGCAGGCTCAGTGAGCTGAAGCTTTTGAACTGCAGCACCTGTTCGGCGAGCATTTCCAGGCGTTCGAGGGTGATCAGACCGTCTTTTTCGCCCATCGCCACCAGCACTTCGTGGGCGGCCTTGATGGTGCCCGAGGCGCCCAGCGCGTACTGCCAGCCCTGAATGCGGTACTGCCAGGCCAGCGTTTCCAGCTTCTGCGCCGCCGCCAGCCGCGCGCGGCGGAAGTTGTTTTTGCTGATCTCGCCGCCGGGGAAGAACAGCTGGGCGAAGCTGACGCAGCCCATGCGGCGGCTTTCCGCCAGCAGCGGCTCGAAGTCTTCGCCGATCACCAGCTCGGTCGAGCCGCCGCCGATGTCGATCACCAGCTTGCGGCCTTTCTCCGGTTGAGTGTGCTCCACGCCCATGAAGATCAGGCGCGCTTCTTCCTGGCCGGCGATGATTTCGATCGGGTAGGGGATCACTTTGGCGGCGCGCTTGAGGAACACTTCGGCGTTCACCGCCTGGCGCAGGGTGTGGGTCCCGACGATGGTGACGTTATCCGCCGGGAAGCCCTGCAGCCGTTCGGCAAACAGCGCCAGGCAGGCCAGGCCGCGTTCTATCGCCTCTTCACTGAGTACGTTGTTGCTGTCCAATCCGTCGGCGAGGTGCACCCGCTGTTTTAAACGGCCCAATACCTGTAAGGCGCCGTTGACGACGCGGGCGATCACCATGTGGAAACTGTTCGACCCGAGGTCGATGGCGGCGATTTCCTGCGGTTTGTTCGTTGCAGTGTTTTTTAGCGGCATAGTTGCTGGCCTACTGTCCTGGTTGTTCCAGAGCTTTTAAATACTCGTAAATAGCCACCTGGGCGCGCACTTTGCGGCGGTTGCCGCGCGGCACGTACTGGTTGCTCAGTTCTTTATCCACATAACGGGCCTTGACCGTATCGCTGAACAGGATCTCCAGAATGTCCAGAACGCGCTGTTTCAGCGCCGGATCCAGCAGCGATACCGCCACTTCGATACGGTAATCTATGTTGCGGGTCATCCAGTCGGCGGAGGACAGATACACCCGTTTGTCACCTTTGTTGTCGAAAACGTAAACCCGATCGTGTTCCAAAAAGCGATCGACGATGCTGATCACCTGAATATTGTCGCTGATCCCCGGCAGGTTGGGAATCAGGGAACACATGCCCCGCACCAGCAGGCGGATCTTCACGCCGGCGCCGGACGCGGTATATAACCGATCTACCAGCCCTTTATCCACCAGATTATTTATTTTCAACATAATGCCGGCCTGTTCCCCGGCCTGGGCGTTGGCGATTTCGTTGTCGATCAGCTCATACAGCTTCAGGCGCGAGTTCTGCGGCGACACCATCAGGTTGTCGAAGGTGACCGGCCGGTAGGGGTTCTCGATAAAGTTGAACACCCGGCGCACTTCGTTGGTGATGCGCGAGTCGGCGGTCAGCAGCGAATAGTCGGTATAGATGCGCGCGGTTTTTTCGTTAAAGTTGCCGGTGCCGATATGAGCATAGCGCACAATTTCATCGCCTTCACGGCGCGAAATCAGGAACAGTTTGGCGTGGATTTTCAGCCCCGGCGCCGAGAAGATTACGTGTACGCCGGCTTCGGTCAGGCGCTTCGCCCAGTGAATGTTGGCCTCTTCGTCGAAGCGCGCCTGCAGCTCGACCACTACCGTGACCTTTTTGCCGTTGTGCGCGGCGTGGATCATCGATTCGATGATGCGCGAGTCTTTCGCCACGCGGTAGATGTTGATTTTGATCGCCAGCACGCTCGGATCGAACGACGCCTGGCGCAGCAGCTCCAGCACGTGCTCAAAGGTGTGGTACGGGTAGTAGAGCAGCACGTCTTTTTCGCGAATGGCGTCGAAGCCGTTGCGGAAACCGTCGAACCAGATGTGGCGCAGGCGCGGCAGCGGCTTGTTGACCAGATTGGCCTTGCCGACGTTCGGGAAGCTGATGAAGTCTTTAAAGTTGTGATAGCGGCCGCCGGCGATCACCGAATCGTAGTTGGAGATGCCCAGCTTGCCGCGCAGCAGTTCCACCATTTCGTTCGGCATGTCGCGCTGATAAACGAAGCGCACCGGTTCGGCGGTGAGGCGCTGTTTCAGGCTGGAGGACATCAGTTCCAGCAGGCTGGATTCCATTTCGGTCACCAGATCGTACTCGGCGTCGCGGGTCATCTTCATCGAATAGGCGTTGAGCGCGTCGTAGTCGAAGAAGCCTTTGAAAATCTCATCCAGGCAGTAACGCAGAATGTTGTCCAGCAGGATCATCGGCTTGCGGCGGCGCGGCGCTTCCGGCGGCAGATTGACGAAGCGCGGCACCTTGTCCGACGGGATTTCCAGCAACGCATAGTCGGTGCGCGCGCCGCGGATAATTTCCACCGCCAGATAGGTGTAATCGTCTTTCAGGAACTGCACCAGATTGGTGTCGTGGTTGATCAGGATCGGCGTGATGTGCTGGCGCAGATGCTGTTTGAAATACTGGCGCAGCCAGATTTGCTGGTTTTCGGACACCTGGCGTTCGTTGATCAGGAAGATCTGGTTGCGCGCCATTTCCAGCAGCAGATCGTTGTACAGGCCGTCGAATTCCTGATCGGTTTTCAGCACCTTGGCCTGGATCTTTTTCAGCAGGTGGCGCGAGGCGCCGGCGGAGCCCTGCTCTTCGCTGATCAGGATGCGGCGTTTGAGATCGGCGAAGCGGACTTTATAGAACTCGTCGAGGTTGTTGGAGTAAATGCCCAGAAAACGCATTCGTTCAATCAGGGGATTGCTCTTATCTGCGGCTTCCTGCAACACGCGCTCATTAAAGGATAACCAGCTTAGTTCTTTTTCGATGTAGAGCTTTTCCTGACCCATTGCCACTCCAGTTCAATTTTAGAATAGGATCCGGGACGCAGCGCCCGGATGCCGCTCTAGTGTCCTTCATCATTATTGCGAGAGATTGACAGGAAAGTCCAACATATCCATTGCGTTGGCGCGCGGCGTTTTTCGCCGACAATAAATTTTCCCCGCGGCGGGATGCCCGGCAGTGAAACGATCAGCATGAAATGACGGTTAGCAGGCTTATTCTTGGCGTTATAAAGCGTGTTTATGGTCATTTTTCAGCAATATATCAAATTCATATTGTCTTTTGGCAGTGTAAAAAACCTGGGTTGATTCGGGTAACTTTGTCATGCAAACGTCATAAAACTGACATAAGATGCCCGGTTATCTTACGGCGTAAGCCCGATTACATCAGCGACAGCGAGACACATGACACAGACGACGGCAAATCAACATCCCCGAGATCGCCTGCGCGGGCGCATCGACCGCGGCGTGCAGGCGGCAGTGACCGCCTGCGGGCTGATGGTGCTGATGACGTTGATGCTGATCTTCGTTTATCTGCTGTTTGCGGTGCTGCCGCTGTTCAAACCGGCCTCGCTTGGGCAGGCTCAGCCGCTGCCGATTGCGGCGTCTTCCCCGGCGCTGGCGCTGGGCATGGACGTGCAGCAGCGCGTCGGTTATCGCATCGATGCGCAGGGCTCGGGGCAATTTTATCGTCTGTCGCCGGCGCCGAGCGGCCAGGCCCAGACACCGCTGGCGCAGCAAACGCTGCTGGCCAAACCGGCGCTGCTCGCGCAGGCCGCCGGAGAGCGCGATCTGTTTGCACTGGCGCAGGCCGACGGCCGGTTGGTGGTGGCGCGCGCGGATTTCGCCACGGCGGAAAACGGCCGGCCACAGTGGCTGTTCCCGCTCGGGCAACCGCCGCTGGCGCTGGATCCGCAGCGCAAGCCGCTGAAGCTGTTGTCGCTGGCGGACGCGCATCGCGGGCAGTATCTGCTGGCCGGGGTGACCGACGATCGGCGGCTGGTGTTCGGCCGTTTCAGCCCGGATCGGCCGCCGCAGTTCAGCGAACGTCCGCTGGAACACGACGCAGAGCAGTTGGTGCTGACGCCGGATGGCCGCCAGCTTTACCTGCTGGCGGGCAACCGGCTGGCGCGTTACCAGATAGACGGCGCGCAGCTGCAGCTGCGTGAAACGCGCACCTTGGGCGAACACGCCCCGTACCAGATGACGGCGCTGCCCGGCGGCAGCGCGCTGCTGATCAAGGGCGCCGACGGCAACCTGCGCGAGTGGTTCGAGGTGGAAAAAGAGCAGCGCTGGCGACTGACGCCGGTGCAGCATTTCGACCACGGCGCCGACCGGCAGGAGCTGACGGTGGCTGAACCTTATCGCCGGGTGTTCGCCACCCTGCGGCCCGATGGCGGCTTCTCGTTATTCTCCACGATCCAATCCCAGCCGCTGCTGAATACCCGTTTGGGCGCCGAGGTGCGGCAAATGGCGTTCGCGCCGCGCGGCGATGGCCTGCTGCTGGAGAGCGCGCAGGGCTGGCAGCGCTATGCGCTCGACAACCCGTATCCGGACGTCACCTGGCGTTCGCTGTGGGGCAAGGTGTGGTACGAGAACTACCCGCAGCCGGCCTATGTCTGGCAGTCCACCTCTGGCGAAGACAGCTACCAACCTAAATTCAGCCTGATGCCGGTGATCTTCGGCACCTTCAAGGCGGCGGCTTACGCGATGCTGTTCGCCATCCCACTGGCGTTGGCCGGCGCCATCTATACCGCTTACTTTATGACGCCGGGGCTGCGGCGAGTGATCAAACCGGCTATCGAAGTGATGGGCGCGCTGCCGACGGTGGTGATCGGGCTAGTGGCCGGCATCTGGCTGGCGCCGATCATCGAGCAGTATCTGTTGGCGGTACTGGCGTTGCCGCTGCTGCTGGCGGCGGCGGTGCTGCTGTGCGGCGCGTTGACCCATCGCTTTATGCCGCGCTGCCGGCCGGGCGTCGATCTGCTGTTGCTGTTGCCGCTGCTGGCGTTGACGGTGTGGCTGGCGTTCAGCCTGGGGCCGTGGCTGGAGGTGGCGCTGTTCGGTGAGCCGCTGCATTTCTGGCTGGGGGATAATTATGACCAGCGCAATGCGCTGGTGGTGGGCGTGGCGATGGGGTTCGCGCTGGTGCCGATCATCTTCTCGCTGGCGGAGGACGCGCTGTTCAGCGTGCCGGCCACCCTGAGCCAGGGCTCTTTGGCGCTGGGCGCCACCCAATGGCAGACGGTGATCAAGGTGGTGCTGCCATCCGCCAGCGCCGGCATTTTCTCCGCGCTGATGATCGGCTTTGGCCGCGCGGTGGGAGAAACCATGATCGTGCTGATGGCCACCGGCAACACGCCGATTATCGACGGCAGCCTGTTCCAGGGGCTGCGAGCGCTGGCGGCCAATATCGCCATCGAAATGCCGGAGGCGGTTTCCGGCAGCAGCCATTACCGCGTGCTGTTCCTGACTGCGCTGGTGCTGTTTGTCTTCACCTTCGTGTTCAACACGCTGGCGGAGGCGGTGCGCCTGCGGCTGCGCAAGCGCTACACGCCGAATCAGGAGGCGCCATGAAAAACTGGGTGAAGAGCGGGTCACCGTGGGTGTGGCTGACCGCCGGTTCGGTCGCCGTCAGCCTGCTGGCGCTGATCGGCATTTTGTTGCTGCTGGCCGGGCAGGGGATGCGCTATTTCTGGCCGAGCCCGGTTTATCAGTTCGAACTGAATCAGAACGGCGCCGGGCCGGTGACGGTGATCGGCGAGTTGTACCAGCAACAAAGCATTTCCCGGCGCCAGCTGGCTGAGGCGGGCGTCACGCCGCCGGGCGAGGCGCAGAACGTCGAACGTTATCTGATTAAGGTCGGCAACCGCGAGCGCGAGGGGCAGGATTTCCGCACCTTGCTGGCCAGCGATATCCGCAGCCAAAGCACGCCGCGCAGCCTGCTGGTGCTGGAACGCGACAGCCACGGCACCGCTTACGGCTATCTGGCGGGGCTGCTGGAAGACGGGCAACCGCTGACCGGCCGCAATCTGGGGCAGGCGTTGCAGCAGCGCCTGCCGCAAATCGCCGCGCTCTCACGCCAGGCGCACGACATTCAATTCCGCGACATGGCGCGCATCAATCAGCAGTTTGACGCGCTGCGGCTGCGGGAAAAGCGCCTGCAGCGCGACGATAAGCTGGACGCCCGCGCGCAAGACGCCATCAAGGCCGAACGGCTGGAGCTGCAGCGGCAGTATCAGCTGTTGTCCGAACGTCTGGCGGGGCTGAACCGCGATCGCCAGCGCGACGCGTTGCTGCTGCGCGACATGCACGGGCAGACGTTGACCATTCCGCTCAGCCAGGTGCGCGATGCCTGGTACCCGAACGCCATGAGCACCTCCGAGAAGCTGGCGCACTGGGGCGAGCAGGTGAAGAAGTTTCTCATCGACAGCCCGCGTGAGGCGAATACCGAGGGCGGGGTGTTCCCAGCCATTTTCGGCACGGTGTTGATGGTGATCCTGATGTCGATCGTGGTGATGCCGTTTGGCGTGATCGCGGCGGTGTATCTGCACGAATATGCCGGCAACAATCTGCTGACGCGGGTGATCCGCATCGCGGTGGTCAATCTGGCCGGCGTGCCCTCGATCGTCTACGGCGTCTTCGGCCTTGGCTTTTTCGTTTATATGATAGGCGGCACGCTCGATCAGCTGTTCTACCCTGAATCTTTGCCCAACCCGACCTTCGGCACGCCCGGCGTGCTGTGGGCGGCGCTGACGCTGGCGCTGCTGACGCTGCCGGTGGTGATCGTCGCCACCGAGGAAGGGCTGTCGCGCATACCCACTTCGCTGCGGCAGGGCTCGATGGCGCTGGGCGCCAGCCGGGCCGAGACGCTGTGGCGCATCGTGCTGCCGATGGCTGCGCCGGCGATGATGACCGGCTTGATTCTGGCGGTGGCGCGCGCCGCCGGGGAGACCGCGCCGCTGATGCTGGTGGGGGTAGTGAAATCGGTGCCGGTGCTGCCGGTGGACGAGATTTTCCCGTATCTGCACCTGGAGCGGAAGTTTATGCATTTAAGCTTCCAGATCTACGATATGGCATTCCAGAGCCCGAGCGTAGAGGCGGCCCGGCCGCTAGTGTTCGCCACCGCCTTCCTGCTGGTGACGATCGTGGTGAGTTTGAATCTGGCGGCGATGGGCATCCGCCATTCGCTGAGGGAGCGGTACCGAGCATGGTCGCAGTAACAATGACGCTATTTTTGGGGAGTGCGTAATGGGTTTGATGACGCCAGGCAGTTTGCCCCGGCTGGATGTCCAGCATCTCGACGATGAACAGACCGCGCTGGCGGTCAACGGCCTGAACCTGTTTTATGGTGACAAACAGGTGCTGCACGATATCTCGCTGCGTATCCCGAAACACCGGGTGACGGCCCTGATAGGCCCTTCGGGCTGCGGCAAATCGACGCTGCTGCGCTGTTTCAACCGCATGAACGATCTGGTGGACAACTGCCGCATCGAGGGCGAACTGCAGCTGAACGGCGCGGCGATCTCCGGCGCGCAGATCGACGTGGCGGCGCTGCGGCGGCGGGTGGGCATGGTGTTCCAGCGGCCGAACCCGTTCCCGAAATCGATCTATGAAAACGTGGTGTACGGCCTGCGCCTGCAGGGCGTGCGCGACCGGCGCTTGCTGGATGAAGCGGTGGAGCGTTCGCTGCGCGCCGCCGCGCTGTGGCATGAGGTGAAGGACCGGCTGCGCGAAAACGCCTTCCGCTTGTCCAGCGGCCAACAGCAGCGCCTGGTGATCGCGCGTGCCATCGCCATCGAGCCGGAAGTGCTGTTGCTCGACGAGCCGACCTCGGCGTTGGATCCGATCTCCACGCTGACCATCGAAGAGTTGATTTCCGCGCTGAAGCAGCGCTATAGCGTGGTGCTGGTGACGCACAACATGCAGCAAGCGGCGCGCGTCTCCGACTACACCGCCTTTATTCATCAGGGGCGGCTGGTGGAATACAACGACACCGACGCCATTTTCACGTCGCCGCGCCAGCGCCGCACCGAGGATTATATTACCGGGCGGTATGGGTGAGGGGAGAGCGACGGAGGTTTTCGCTCCGTCGCTGGCGATGGCCGTTACAGTCGGCCTGCGTCTGCTGTTTTATTTTACCCGCGCATTAAGCCGGCATGAATTAAGGCATGGCATAAGTCTGATTGCCGGCGAGTTTGTTTTATTCATTTTTCATCATGTGGAATTCAATCCATTCTCTGCAATTTATTATCAACCACAATTATGTTGTCGGTGATGATCAATATCATTGCTCATGTCGATAATGGCTGTGGCGGGCTCGGCGGTGCTGAAATGGTAATCCTTAATGCGCGCGGCCTTTAGCCGTAACCCGCAATACCAACCCCACCAGCAACAACGCAGCGCCCGAGGCATAGAGCGGGAACCAGCGCGTCCACCAGAGCGGGGAAAACAGCGGGGTGCTGTTGGGATCTGCAGGCGCGTAGCCGCTATAGGTATTTAGACCGGCGGCGATGGCGAGCATCGCCAGGCCGATAAAAAGCAGCAGGTTTGAGACGGTCGTCATGGCATTTTTCCTTTGTAGAGGCAGAGGGTAACTCTTACTATCACTATTAATTATTTTTCGATTAATTATATTGGAGAATATTATTTATTTTCGTATTCATCAGGTTGTTTCCTGACGATAAAATAGCATGCCTTAATACTAGCCACTTATTTCCCAATAAAAAACCCGCCTGGGCGGGTTTTCTCTTTTTCTCGCTAGCAGTCACTTCACCAGCGGCTTATCGCCCGGCGTTTTGAACTTCGCCAGATATTGCGGCTGGAAGATGCACATGCGCAGCACGGTGCGGTATTCGCCGTTGACGAAGAACTCGTCGATCAGCTCGCCTTCCACGTTAAAGCCCAGCTTGCTGTAGATGTGGATCGCCTTCGGGTTCTCCTTGTCGACGATCAGGTACAGCTTGTACAGGTTCAGCACCGAGAAGCCGTAGTCCATCGCCAGGCGGGCGGCGGTGCTGGCGTAGCCTTTGCCCTGGTGGGCGGGATCGATGATGATCTGGAATTCTGCGCGGCGGTGGATGTGATCGATCTCCACCAGTTCCACCAGGCCGACCTTGGCGCCTTCGTGCTCGATGATAAAGCGGCGCTCGCTCTGATCGTGGATGTGTTTGTCGTAGAGATCGGAAAGCTCGACAAAGGCTTCGTAGGGTTCTTCAAACCAATAGCGCATAACGCTGGCGTTGTTGTCCATCTGGTGGACGAACGACAGATCGTCCCGTTCCAATGGGCGTAACCTGACGCTGGCAGTGCTGGACATGTGGGCTCCTCTGTGCCGTGAAATTGTGCAAAGTATAACTTCACAGAATGGATGAAGGCGAAAAAAAACGGCGCCGCGTGGGCGCCGTTTAGGCAAGGTTCAGGCTGCGCGCATCAGTCGGCGGCGTGGCCCTGCGCCGGCAGGCGTTCGCCGTCCAGCCAGGCGGCGCCGTCGCGCATCGCCAGGCGGCCGTCGACGAACCAGCTCACCACCAGTGGATAGATCGTGTGTTCCTGGGTTTGCACCCGTTCAACCACGTCATCCTCCTCGTCGTCAGCGAAAATCGGCACCTTGGCTTGTAAAATCACCGGGCCGCCGTCGAGCTGTTCGGTCACGAAGTGCACCGAGGTGCCGTGTTCGCTGTCGCCGTTGTCGATGGCCTGACGATGTGTATGCAGCCCCGGGTATTTCGGCAGCAGGGAAGGGTGGATGTTCAGCATGCGGCCGGCATAGCGCTGCACGAACTGCGGGCTGAGGATACGCATGTAGCCGGCCAGCACCACCAGATCGGGCTGGTACTGGTCGATGGCGTCCGCCAACGCGGCGTCGAACGCCGTGCGATCGGCGTAGGCCTTGGCATCCAGCGCCTGGGCGGCGATGCCCGCCGCTTCGGCGCGTTGCAGGCCATATGCCTGCGCCTTGTTGCTGAACACCGCCACGATTTCGGCGGCGATGCGGCCCTGCTGGCAGGCGTCAATCAGCGCCTGGAGATTGCTCCCCTGGCCGGAGACCAACACCACGATCTTTTTCATCAGTTGATGACCACTTGTTGTTCGTCGGAAGAGGCGGTCAGTTTACCGATTTTCCACGCTTTTTCACCTGCCGCGGTCAGCAGCGCGATGGCCGCTTCCACTTCGGCTTCCGGCAGGGCGATGACCATGCCTACGCCGCAGTTGAAGGTGCGATACATTTCATGACGGCTGACGTTACCGGCCTGCTGCAGCCAGGTGAACACCGCCGGCCACTGCCAGCTGGCTTCGTCGATCACCGCTTGCATGCCTTCCGGCAGCACGCGTGGAATGTTTTCCCAGAAGCCGCCGCCGGTGAGGTGAGCGATGGCGTGTACGTCAGCCTTCTCGATCAGCTCCAGCACGGACTTCACGTAAATCTTGGTCGGCGCCAGCAGGTGGTCGGCCAGCGGTTTGCCTTCCAGCTGAGTGGCGGTCGGATCGGTGTTGCTCACTTCCAGGATTTTGCGCACCAGCGAGTAGCCGTTGGAGTGCGGGCCGGAAGCGCCCAGGGCGATCAGCGCATCGCCGGACTGCACTTTGCTGCCGTCAATGATCTCGGATTTTTCGACCACGCCGACGCAGAAACCGGCCACGTCGTAGTCTTCGCCGTGGTACATGCCCGGCATTTCAGCGGTTTCGCCGCCCACCAGCGCACAGCCGGACTGTTTGCAGCCCTCGGCGATGCCGGTGATCACGCTGGCCGCGGTGTCCACATCCAGCTTGCCGGTCGCGTAGTAGTCGAGGAAGAACAGCGGCTCGGCGCCCTGAACCACCAGATCGTTGACGCACATCGCCACCAGATCGATGCCGATGGTGTCGTGGCGTTTCAGATCCATCGCCAGACGCAGCTTGGTGCCCACGCCGTCGGTACCGGAAACCAGCACCGGCTCGCGGTATTTCTGCGGCAACGCACACAGGGCGCCAAACCCGCCCAGACCGCCCATCACTTCCGGGCGACGGGTCTGTTTAACTACACCTTTGATGCGATCTACCAATGCGTTGCCTGCATCGATATCGACACCTGCGTCTTTATAGCTGAGAGAGGTTTTGTCGGTCACTGCGCGATTCCCCACGACGATTTGCGGTTTGAAAACTGTGCTTCCGATGTTGATTCCGGAATAAGGCGCGGCAATTCTAACAGCGCAGGCAAACGTTTGCGAGCGGCTTGTGAACCGGCTCCGCTTTTTCGTCATCTATACTGATATTCAAACTTTTGTTGATCCCGATCGGGCTATTGTGGGTGGCGCGGCGAAAAAAAGGAGGTATAATCCCGCGATTTTTTTGGCCGCAACCACCTTAATAGGAGAAAAATGATGAAGATCGTTGAGGTGAAACACCCGCTGGTAAAACACAAGCTTGGCCTGATGCGCGAAAATGACATCAGCACCAAACGCTTCCGTGAGCTGGCCTCAGAAGTGGGTAGTTTACTGACCTATGAAGCGACCGCCGATCTGGAGACGGAAAAAGTCACCATCGAAGGCTGGTGCGGGCCAGTTGAAGTGGATCAGATCAAAGGGAAAAAGATTACCGTAGTGCCAATCCTGCGCGCAGGCCTGGGCATGATGGAAGGGGTGCTGGAGCACGTGCCGAGCGCGCGCATCAGCGTGGTGGGCGTATACCGCGACGAAGAAACCCTGGAGCCGGTGCCGTACTTCCAGAAGCTGGTTTCCAACATCGAAGAGCGCATGGCGCTGGTCGTCGACCCGATGCTGGCCACCGGCGGTTCGATGATCGCCACTATCGATCTGCTGAAGAAAGCTGGCTGCCACAGTATCAAGGTGCTGGTTCTGGTCGCGGCGCCGGAAGGCATCGCCGCGCTGGAGAAAGCGCATCCGGACGTTGAGCTGTACACCGCCTCCATCGATCAGTGTCTGAACGACAAGGGCTATATCGTGCCTGGCCTGGGCGATGCGGGCGACAAGATATTTGGTACTAAGTAAACATTTGAGCCGACTTAACGAGTCGGCTTTTTTTTGACTAAAACCTATAAAACCAATAAACCGAGGAAAAGCACACATGACCCGTCGCGCCATCGGCGTCAGCGAGCGCCCGCCGCTGCTCCAGACCATTCCGCTCAGCTTCCAGCACCTGTTCGCCATGTTTGGCGCCACCGTGCTGGTGCCTATCCTGTTCAAGATCAACCCGGCGACCGTGCTGTTGTTCAACGGCATCGGCACGCTGCTGTATCTGTTCATCTGTAAAGGCAAGATCCCGGCCTACCTCGGTTCCAGCTTCGCGTTTATCTCGCCGGTGTTGCTGCTGTTGCCGCTCGGTTACGAAGTGGCGTTGGGCGGTTTCATCATGTGCGGCGTGCTGTTCTGCCTGGTGGCGCTGATCGTGAAAAAGGCCGGCACCGGCTGGCTGGACGTGATGTTCCCGCCGGCGGCGATGGGGGCGATCGTCGCCGTCATCGGCCTGGAGTTGGCGGGCGTGGCGGCCAATATGGCGGGGCTGCTGCCGGCGGAAGGCGCCAGCGCCGACTCGACCACCATCACCATTTCGCTGGTGACGCTGGCGGTCACGGTGCTCGGTTCAGTACTGTTCCGCGGCTTCCTGGCGATTATCCCGATCCTGATCGGCGTGCTGGTGGGCTATGCGCTGTCGTTCTTCATGGGCGTGGTGGATTTGACGCCGATCCGCGAGGCGCACTGGTTCGCGCTGCCGACCTTCTACACCCCGCGCTTTGAGTGGTTCGCCATCTTCACCATTCTGCCGGCGGCGCTGGTGGTGATCGCCGAGCACGTCGGCCACCTGGTGGTGACCGCCAACATCGTAAAAAAAGACCTGATCCGCGATCCGGGCCTGCACCGCTCGATGTTCGCCAACGGCATCTCGACGGTATTCTCCGGCTTCTTCGGCTCCACGCCGAACACCACCTACGGCGAGAACATCGGCGTGATGGCCATCACCAAGGTCTACAGCACCTGGGTGATCGGCGGCGCGGCGGTGCTGGCGATCCTGTTGTCCTGCATCGGTAAGCTGGCGGCGGCGATCCAGGCGGTGCCGGTGCCGGTGATGGGCGGCGTTTCGCTGCTGCTGTACGGTGTGATCGGCGCTTCGGGCATTCGCGTGCTGATCGAATCCAAAGTGGATTACAACAAAGCGCAGAACCTGATTTTGACCTCGGTGATCCTGATCATCGGCGTGAGCGGCGCCAAGGTGCACATCGGCGCGGCGGAGCTGAAAGGCATGGCGCTGGCGACCATCGTCGGCATTGGCCTGAGCCTGCTGTTCAAGGTCATCAGCCTGTTCCGCAAGGAAGAAGAGGTGCTTGACGCGCCGGACGAATCGGCGGAGCAGAAGTAACGAAAAGGGCAGCCCAGGGGCTGCCCTTTTGACTTATGGCATTCGCCTTAGCTGCGAATTTTGCGGTACACGAACAGCACCACGATGGCGCCGATAACCGCCACCACGAAGCTGCCGAAGTTGAAGCCGTCAACCTTGCCGTAGCCGAAGAAGGTGCTGATATAGCCGCCGACCACGGCGCCGATGATCCCCAGCACGACGGTCAGAATAAAGCCGCCGCCGTCTTTGCCGGGCATGATCCACTTAGCCAAAATACCGGCGATCAGGCCGAAGATAATCCAGGAAATAATCCCCATTTACTGCTCCTTTCTTTGGTGGCTGAGAATAGCTTACTGCTGGGTGGCCGGCTGAGTATTGCCGTTCACCGCCGCATCGGTCTCTTGTTTCAACTCTTGCGCTTTGTTTTCGGCGCTGTTCTTGATGGCTTCGGTCTTCGCCTTGGCCTGCTCGGTCAGATCGTTGGCGCCGTTGATGGCGTCGTTTTTGATGGCCTTGGCCTGATCCACCAACTGCTGGCTCTGTTTGCCTGCGTCGTCTTTGATCGCGGCGGCTTTGGCCTTGGCGTCGTTGGTGATGGCGTCCGCCTGCTTGGCGGCGTCTTCTTTAATCGCCGAAGCTTTGTCTTTCAGCTGATCCGCCTGAGTGGCGGCCTCTTTTTTGATTTCATCCGCCGTCGCTTTCGCTTTGTCCGTCAGATCGTCCGCTTTTTTCTGGGCGGCGTCTTTCATCTGCTCGGCGCTGTCTTTGGCTTTATCCAGGTTGGCGTCAACCTTGGAGGAGTCATCACAGCCGGCAACCAACAACCCGATAAAGGAGGCCAACAGCACTTTATTCCATACTTTCATCGTCTATATCCTTGCAGAAACCTTGTTGATGGTGATTGCATTTAGCCTACCTATACTAGGTCAGATTTTACTTAAATTACAAATTTAACCTGCGCAGGCATGGAGTTAGGGAATGATATCGGATAATTCTTGCCTCGGCGGGCGCCGCCGCCGATCAAGCGATGCTTAGGCATTGTTCACTATTGCGGCATAAGATCCTGCCGGTTCAACAGCGCCCGTTTTCTGTGTTAAACTGCCCACGTTTTTCTGCCAGTTTTGGTTGAGGTGCTTCTCTGAATACGCCGGCACAGCTTTCACTGCCACTTTATCTTCCCGATGATGAAACTTTCGCCAGTTTTTATCCGGGCGAGAACCCATCCCTATTAGCCGCGATCCAATCCGCCGTCCGTCAGGAACATGGCAGCTATATCTATTTCTGGTCGCGTGAAGGCGGCGGGCGCAGCCATCTGCTGCATGCGGCCTGCGCCGAGCTTTCGCAGAAAGGCGAAGCGGTGGGCTATGTGCCGCTCGACAAGCGCGCCTACTTCGTGCCTGAAGTGTTGGACGGCATGGAGCAGCTGGCGCTGGTCTGCATCGACAATATCGAATGCATCGCCGGCGACGAAGAGTGGGAGATGGCGATCTTCAACCTCTACAACCGCATCCTGGAAACCGGCCGCACCCGTTTGTTTATCACCGGGGATCGTCCGCCGCGTCAGCTGAACCTGCGTTTACCGGATCTGGCTTCGCGCCTGGACTGGGGGCAGATCTACAAGCTGCAGCCGCTGTCAGACGAAGAGAAACTGCTGGCGCTGCAGCTGCGCGGCAAACTGCGCGGCTTCGAGCTGCCGGAAGACGTGGGCCGCTTCCTGTTGAAACGGCTGGATCGCGAGATGCGCACGCTGTTTATGACCCTCGATCAACTCGATCGCGCCTCGATCACCGCCCAACGCAAGCTCACCATCCCGTTCGTTAAAGAGATCCTGGGGCTGTAACGGGCTAATCTGCCTATTTTTCCGCGTGTTCCAGCAGGGAGCAGTAGTGCTCAACCTGCTGGCGTTGCCGATCGTTTCGCAGTTGCAAAGCGAGATTGATATGTTCCAGACACTGCGCATTGTCTGCAAGCCGTGGGTCGATTTTCCCCTGCTGTGCCAACCAGGCCGCCACGTCAGCCCAGCGCCACAGCGGTGAGGCGCCGCCGAGCCGTTGAATGGGGGAAGGGAAGCCGCCGGGGCCGCGAGTCCCGTCTTTTAGCATGGCGATCGCCTGACGCGACAGTTCGGTGAGCTCGGCAATATCGCTTAATCCCACCAGACTGGAGTCCACCGATATCACCTTGGCGCCGATATTTGCGGATTCAATATCGCTGATGGCGCTGCAAATCGCGTGCGCAAAGTTATCGCTTTCTCGATCGAACTCCAGGTAAACGGCTTTACCGTAGAAACAGATCAGCGCGTCATCGCATCCCGCCGCATACAGCGCATCTTCCAGCCCGGCGGTATCGGCGGTGACCCCATCCAGCGTCAATGAGAAATGATAGAGCGTCATGGTGATTCTCCGGTTATTTTTTCTGCGACAGCGCCAGGCAGTGATCGACTTTGCGCCGAATCTGTTTGGCATGTACCTCTGGGTTTTTTGGCGTGCTCCAGATGCTCATCATATGTTCTTGATGCCCGGCAAAGGCGCAATGTAGTCGGCCAAATGCGTGCCCCTTGCTGGGCCGAAAATGCCAACCCTGAGAAAGGGCGTAAGCTAATGCCGCCTGAATGTGCTTGTCTGGGTGTTTTTTCATCGCTCGTCCAGTGATGCGATCAGGGTAGGCGGGGTGTTGACGATTGTCAACGGCTGTTTCACCGAGAGATTTGGCGTTTGCGCAGCATAGCAGCGAAAGAAGACTGTGATGATAAAAAGTATTTATATAACAATTAATTAAAAATAGCCCTGTTCAGGGCTATTGGTATTTTGCGGTTCAATAAGAGATTTGCCGGACGATTACAAAATCTCCAGCACCTGCTCCGGCGGCCGGCCGATGCGCGCCTTGCTGCCTTTCACCACGATCGGGCGTTCGATCAGTTTCGGGTTCGCCGTCATCGCCGCCAGCAGTTGCTCTTCGCTCAGGCTGTCGTCCGCCAGCTTCAATTCCTTGTACAGATCTTCTTTTTTGCGCATCAGCTCGCGCGCCGATGTGAAGCCCAGTTCCTTCAACAGCTTTTTCAGCTCATCGACCGTAGGGGGCGTTTCGAGGTACAGCACCACCTTGGGATCGACGCCGTGCTGTTCCAGCAGCGCCAGGGTTTCACGGCTCTTGGAGCAGCGCGGGTTGTGGTAAATCGTGACGTTTTTCATGGCGTTCATTCCTTGTTGAATCAGCTGCGCTGGTATTGGCGGAAGCGCTGTTGCAGTTGGCGCAGCTGGTCGATGCGCGCATCGTAGCGCGCCTGTTTCAGGCTGCCGAGTTTTTGCAGCGAGCTGGCATTGCTGAGCAGGCCGATAGCCTGATCGAGCCGGCCGTTCAGCGCCAGGCTTTCGGCGCGGGCCGACAGCTCTTCATCGCGCAGCCGCTGAGCGGCGCTGGCCTGCGCCAGCAGATCCCAGCCGTTCGGATCGTCCGGATGGGCAAAGGTATAGCGGTTCAGGATCTTCGACGCCTGCGCCGGCTGGTTGCCTTCGACATAGGCGTTGGCCAGGTTGAGTTGCAGCACCGGGTTGTTGTTCTGGGCGGCGTTGGCCGCCTGCAGGCGGGCGATGGCCTGCGGCGCGCGTTTCTGGCCGAGATCGATATCGGTCATCAGGTCAATCAGCCAGACGTTTTTCGCATCCTGCGCCAGCATCGGTTGAATGATGTTGCGCGCGTCGTCGTATTTTTTCGCTTCATAGAACAGGATGGCGCGGCCGTATTTGGCGGCCGCCTGTTCGCGCACGTTCCCCTTGCTGAGCGAGCCGAGCAGCTCTTCGTTCAGGCCATAGCCTTCCGAGCTGTACATGCCCAGTGCGCGCACCTTGGCCATCAGGTAATCCTGCGAAGACTGCACGATGTGTTTCTGCATCTGGTTGGCGCGGTTGCGCGCGTCGGAGAGACGGCTGTCCGGCAGCGGGTGCGTCAGCAGCATTTCCGGCGGCTTGGAGGCGTAACGCGACTGATCCGAGAGTTTCTGCAGGAAGTCGGGCATCGCTTCCGGATCGAAACCGGCGCGCTGCAGCACCTGAATGCCGATGCGATCGGCTTCCTGTTCGTTCGATTGGGTAAAGCTGATCATGCCCTGCTGGGTGCCGGCCATGGTGCCGCTCAGCGCCGCCATGCCCATGGTCGGGTTGGCCATCGCCAGCAGGATGGAACCAAGCGCGCCCACCCAGGTCAACGGGGCGTTGCGTTGCTGATCTTCCATTGCGCGCGCCAGGTGGCGCTGGGTGACGTGCGAGATTTCGTGCGCCAGCACCGAGGCCAGCTGGCTTTCGTTGTCGCTGACGCGGAACAGGGCGGAATGCAGCACCACGTTGCCGCCGAAGAAGGCGAAGGCGTTGATTTCGTCGTTGCGCACCAGATAGAAATGGAACGGCGTGCGCACCGAATAGGCGCTGGCCACCAGCCGGTTGCCCAGTTGGTTGATGTATTGACTCAGCAGCGGATCGTTGATCAGCGGGGCGCTGGCGCGCAGTTGACGCACGTAGAAGTCGCCCATCGCCAGCTCTTGTCCGATGCTCAGGGTGCCGCCGGCGGAGGTGCCCATATCCGGCAACTGGTCCTGGCTTTCCGCCTGTGCTGGCGCCAGGGCGGTGGCGTTCAACGTGCCGAGCAACAGCACCGCTAACGCGGTTTTGGTCAACCGGTTGGTCATAGTCAGGCGTTTCCCTTAAATAATCATTTCTAAGACGTCAGCAGCAGACAAGAGTTCTTTATTCCCACGGCGCGATCCGCGTGAAAGTGCGGCGGATCACAAACCGCCGCGACGGCAATCATCACATCATAGTCAGCGGCAGGCGACAAGGAAACGTTAGCCGGGGGCGAATCGGGCAAAAAAGTTTTATTTTTCATTTCGAAGGGCATTTTCTCCGTCGGGAGCGAGACGGAACTTCAATAAAACACGGATAAAGTTAGTCTGTGTTTTATTGACAAGATAAACGCAGACTCATATAGTCTGCGTTATTGAAGGTTTACTGACGGTCAAAAACGGACATATGGCGTACATCACAACCAGCGTTGAATATGGCATCCACTGCCTGCTGTGGCTGGTCGGCGATAACCAGCGCGCGCTCAGCAGCCGCGAACTCGCCGAACTGCAAGGGATCTCCCCCAGCTTTCTGGCCAAGATTTTCCCCAAGCTGGAAAAGGCGGGCATCGTCGCCGCCAGTGAAGGGGTGCGCGGCGGTTACCGGCTGGCCCGTCCGGCGAAAGAGATCAGCTTTCTGGAGATTATCGACGCCATCGAAGGGCACAAGCCGCTGTTCGATTGCCAGGAGGTGCGCGGGCGCTGTGCGGTGTTCGATGATTCCCCGCCGGAATGGGCGGTCTCCGGCAAATGCGCTATCCATGCGGTGATGCTGCAGGCGGAGAAGGCGATGCGCGATGCGCTGGCGGCGCAGACCCTCGGCGACGTCGCCGCCCGTTTTGGCCGCAAGGCGCCACAGGGCTTCTTCGGCGAGGTCAACATCTGGCTCGACGAGCGCATGACGGAACGCACCGCGCGCAGCGGCAAAACGGCTCGCGCCAAGACCTAAACTCCGCCTTTCCTTAAAACAAAACACATTTTTTCCCGCCTCTTCGGAAGAGGCGGGCGGTCCTTCTGCACCCTGCGACGGGAGCGGAACGGCGCCGTTCATCCGAAAAAACTGCGGGCAGCCTCGTCGCCCGGTCAACCCTGTATGAAGGAGTCATCCCATGACGCAGAAAATAGTGATTGCCGGTTCCGGTTTTGCCGGTTTTTGGGCCGCCGTGTCCGCCATGCGCGCCATTACCCTTGCCGGTAAGCATGACGACATCGAGGTGCTGATGGTTTCGCCGACGCCAACGGTCACCATCCGGCCACGCCTGTATGAAGCGGTGCTGGAAAACATGAACCCCGACATTTCCGCGCAGCTCACCGCCGTCGGTGCGCGGCACCTGGCCGGAACGGTGGAACGTATCGACGCCGCCGCCAAAACGCTCAGGGTGGCGCCGGCGGTGGGGGAACCCCTTGAGTTGGCCTACGATCGTTTGGTGTGGGCCACCGGCAGTCGGCTTTCCGTGCCTGCGGTGCCGGGCTTTGCCGAATACGGTTTCAACGTCGATACGCTGGAAAGCGCACAGCGCTTGGGCGCTCATATCAAAGCGCTGGCGGCCAAACCGTCAACGCCGGCGCGCAACACCGCCGTGGTGGTGGGAGCGGGGCTGACCGGGCTGGAGAGCGCCGCGGAGATGCCGCAGCGGCTGCGCGATGCGCTGGGGCAAAACGAGAATGTGCGCGTGGTGATCGTCGATAGCGCCCCGGAAGTGGGCGCAGGAATGGGCGCGGAGCCGGGGGCGGTGATTCGCCAGGCGCTGGCGGAGTGCGGCGTGGAAGCGCGAGCCGGCCTGCGCGTTTCGGCTATCGATGCCGAGGGGGTGATGTTGTCGAACGGTGAGCGCATCGCCGCCAACACGGTGATCCTGGCGGCAGGCGTGCGTGCGCATCCGCTGACCGAGCAAATCCCCGGCGAACGTGACGCTAATGGCCGAGTGATCGGCGACGCCTTCCTGCGCGCGCCGGCGGCGGCGGGCATTTTCGTGACCGGCGATACGGTGAAAGCGGCGACCGACGATCTCGGTAACCACAATCTGATGACCTGCCAGCATGCGATGAGCCTCGGCCGCGTTGCCGGTCACAATGCGGCGGCGGAGTTAGTCGGGTTGCCGACGCACCCGTATAGCCAGCCGAAGTATGTGACCTGTCTGGATCTGGGCCCCTGGGGCGCGCTGTATACCGAAGGCTGGCAGCGCCAGGTGCGCTTTACCCGTCAGGAAGGCAAAAAGATTAAACAGGAGATTAACACGCAGTGGATTTACCCACCGGCGGCGGACCGCGAGGCGTTGTTCGCTGTCGCCAATCCGGATTTCGTGATTGTGCCTTAAAAAGATAAAAACGGGAGCGGCAACGCTCCCGTCGTCATTTCCCCAGCGGCAGGAAAGAGCGTTCCGGCACCACGGTTTTCATCACCAGCGTGGAGCTCAGGCGCTGCACGCCCGGCAGGGCGGAGAGCTTCTCGTCGTAAAGCTGCTGGAAGGCGGGCAGATCGCGGGCGATAACGTGCAGCAGATAATCGGGATCGCCAAACAAACGCTGCGCTTGCACCACCTGCGGAATGTCCACCATGGCATTTTCGAAGGTTTCGACGGCGCGGCGATCGCCTTCGCGCATGGTGACGAACACCAGAGCGGAGAAGTTGTAGCCCAGGCTGCCGGGATCGAGCTGGGCGCGGTAGCCCCTGATCACCCCGGATTCTTCTAATGCGCGTACCCGGCGGTGGCAGGGGGATACGCTCAATCCGATCCGCTCGGCCAGCTCGGTCACCGACAAACGCCCGTCGGTTTGCAGTTCCGCAAGAATTTTGCGATCAATCTTGTCCATTTGGAAAAATTTCCCCGCTTATGCCGATTTCAGGCAAGTAATTGAAAGCACATTTTAACGCCTTGAGGATATTCTTGCCATCTGTTGAACGGTTTTGACGGCCGCCGTCAGGCGGGGGCCGTGCTTATTCTACGAGGAAAACGCGATGGTTCTCTGTTCGGTGCGGCGCTGTGCGTTTGAGAGGGCGCCGGCATGACGCTCGCTCTGTTCGCCGCTTTTTGGGCGGTGTCGATTCTGTTGGTGATCACGCCGGGTATGGATTGGGCTTATGTGATCTCGGCGGGCATTCGCGGCCGGGTGGTGGTGCCCGCCGTCGCCGGTTTGTTGTTCGGCCACCTGCTGATGATTGCGATCGTGGTGGCGGGCGTCGGCGCGTTGCTGGTCGGCAATCCGCTGGCGCTGACGGCGCTCACCTTGCTGGGGGCGGCTTACCTGCTGTGGATCGGTTTCAATATGCTGCTGCATCCGCCGGTGCCCGGCGCCGGTGAAGATCAGCGTTCCGATTCCTGGCTGCGCTGGGCCGGCAAGGGCGTGTGCGTCAGCGGCCTGAACCCCAAGGTGTTTTTGCTGTTTCTGGCGCTGTTGCCGCAGTTTACCGACGTCCGGGCCGAGTGGTCGGTGCCGATGCAGATGCTGGCGTTGGGCGCCGTGCATTTGATCAGCTGCGGCCTGGTGTATCTGCTGGTGGGATTCGGTTCACAGTCCGTGCTGCGCACGCGCCCGCAGGCAGCGAAGGGAGTGGGGCGCCTCTCCGGTGCGGCGATGATCGTCATCGCGCTCGGGCTGCTGGCCGAGCAGGCGCTGAAATAGCATTACCGTCGGTAGATGTCCGGCCGGGCGATCTGCCAGACAAAGTCGGGGTGGTTGATGGCCGAATAGCCCACTTTCTCATAGAGCCAGGGGGCGGTGCTGGTGACCAGCATGACTCGCCTCAGCTTCGCCATCAGCGGATGGGCCTGGCAGCATTCCGCCAGCCACAGACCCAGCCCGCTTTTTTGATGCGTCTCCAGCACGTACACGTCGCACAGATAGCCGAAAGTGGCGTAATCGGTGACCAGCCGGGCGAAACCGATCTGCCTGGCCTCGTGATATAAACCGAAGCACAGGCTGTGGGTGAGGGACTGGCGGACGGTTTCTTTATCGATTCCCTCCGCCCATGAGGAGCGGGTCAGAAAAGCGTGAATGGCATCGAGATCCAGCAGGGCGGGATCGGTGCTGACGAGATAGTCAGCACGCCGCCACTCCCGTGGGGCAGGGATTGTCATGAGGGTTCTTCTCCTGTGCAAGCGTTAAGATCTGGGCCACCGTTCAGGCGTGCAGTTCGGCGACCGTCATGGTGAAAATAAGCGTGTCTTCGCCCTCGTTGGCGTACCGATGTGGGCCGTCCGTTTTGGCGACCGCCGAACAGCCTGGCGTAATCCTGAGCTCGGTTTGTTCGACGGTAAGGCTCAAGACGCCTTGCTCAACGTGCAGCAGCTCGAAGGTGCCCGTCGGATGGCCGCCCGATGCATAGGCTTCCCCCGGCGCCATTTCCCACCGCCACAGTTCTATCATGTTCGGGCCTTGGGTGCCCGCGAGCAAACGGGCCGAGCCGCCGCGATCGCCATGCCACAGCGTGGGAATATCTTGGCTTTCAACCAGGTAGGCGGCGGGGGCGCGGGTCACGTTCACGATGTCCGCTACCGACAGGCCCAGCGCCGCCGCGAGTTTGCACAGGATGGCGATGCTGGGATTGGCGCTGCCTTTCTCGATCTCCACCAGCATGCCCTTGCTGACGCCCGCCCGGCGCGACAGCTCGTCCAGAGACAGCTTTTGGTTTTTTCGCTGCTGTTTGATGCGGTGCGACACCGCTTCGCTGACGGTTTGCACGTCGGCGCCGAACTCGGTCGGTCTGTTGACTTTTTTGCTCATCGGTCAATATCATGGAATAAAATGGTCAATATAGGATTATTCAATGATTTTAGTCGATCCGTCAATCGATCCGGCCGTCGCTGCGCTGGCGCCCGGTTTCCGGGCGTTAAGCATTACCGTGGCCGCGGCTCCCATAACCAACCCGGACGTGGGGGCGCTGGCGTTGGCGCAGGCCTGTCGTGCCCTCGGCGAGGAAGACGCGCCCTGGGCTGAGGCGCATCTCTCGGCCTGGCGCGATGTCTTCATGAAGTTTGGCGCCAAACCCAAGCGTACGCCCTGTTCCGCCGACGCCTTGCGCAAGCGCGCGTTGCGCGACGGCACGATGCCCAGCATCGATCCGGTGGTCGATCTCTACAACGCCGTCAGCATTCGTTATGCGGTGCCGGTGGGGGGCGAGAATATCGCGGCTTATGTCGGCGAGCCGCGGCTGATCGTCGCGGATGGCAGCGAACTGTTCGATACCGTCAAAGAGGGGGCGGTGATCCATGAATCGCCGGAGGCGGGTGAGGTGGTCTGGCGCGACGATCGCGGTGTGACCTGCCGCCGCTGGAATTGGCGCCAGGGGGTCAGAACCCGGTTGAGCGCCGAGGCCGAACGGATGTGGTTCATCCTGGAGAGCCTGCCGGCGATGCCGTTGGCGGCGCTGCGTGCGGCGGGTGACGATTTGATTGCCGGTTTACGGCAAATGATGCCCGGCGTCACGGTAGAGCAACGGCTCATCGGCTGCGCCTCGTAACAGGCGTCAGCACTGGCGGCGGACCAATCCGCTGATCAAATCCAGCGCGTCGTCCGCCGCCGCCACTTCACTTTCGCTGAGCGCCTGCCGCTCGATGAAGCTCTCGATAGCTTCCAGCAGAGAGAAGACGCTGATTTCATCCCCTATTTTCACGACTTCGCACACGCCGCGCCCAATTGCCTGGCAGATTGCCTCATCAAATTCAAATGGCTTGTTGTTCATCTCTCCCCCGACGGCATTTGGGATTATGACGACCATGTTACCGGTTTTTACACGGCGGCGGTCTGACGAAAATCCCATTTCTTTTCGTTGCTGCAGAATGGCTCACGATCGCGTGCGTTGGCGAAATTCTGATTTCCTTACGGCGGTCAGATTTCCCTTGAGACCGCCTGAGCGGCGCGGTATTGTCGCCAAATGACGACAATACCGCCTCATTGTCCGCATAAAAAATTTATGACGTTATCATCCCTTCATCCCGCTGCCGTGCGGGATTTTTTTATGAGGTTTTTCTCAAAGTGCGGAGAACCTCGACGCGATCGCTTGCCATGCTCTGGGAATAATCCTAGCTTGAAATAGTCATTTAGGGTTAGCAATCCCTCATGACCTCCTTGTAATACTTGATGCACCAGAACGTTTTCTCCCCCCGCTCAGGCGGGGGTTTTTAATGGTGTGCATCGGCAGAGGCCTTCAACGTAAAGAACCGACAGAGTTCGTGGCGATAATCGGTTTACGCATCAAGGGACAGGACAATGAAAAATGATCTGGCGGCGGCGATCGCCATCGGCTGTGTGTTGTTGTTCGCATTGGCGGTCGGTTCGCCGCTCTCCATCAGTGCCTCGCTGTAATCTTCTGCGGCCCCGCCCGGGGCCGTTCACCGACTCTGACGCGGCGTCTGCGGATTTTTGCGCCGATCGCCCACCGGCGCGATAAATTCAGCCAAATCGCTGTTGATGTATGGCGAACTTTGAGTACTCTGAGTGCTTTGCACACCCCCACGTGCGCCGTTCTATCTATGCTTTAATCAGGCCCATCACAGGAATCGCCATGCCCGCCCGTCAAATCTCGAGGAGCCCGCTCTGATGCTGGAGATGCTATTACAGTGGTACCGCCGCCGTTTCACCGATCCACAGGCTATCGCGTTGCTGGTGATCCTGGTCGCCGGCTTCCTCATTCTCTATTTTCTGCACGGCATTCTGACCCCGTTGCTGGTCGCCATCGTGCTGGCGTATCTGCTGGAGTGGCCGACCGCGCGCCTGCAGCGCATCGGCTGTTCGCGCACCTGGGCGGCGAGCATCATGCTGCTGGTGTTCGCGGGCGTCGCCATGCTGCTGGTGTTCGTCGTCGCGCCGACCGCCTGGCAGCAGGGCATCAATCTGATGAGCGATCTGCCGGGCATGCTCAACCAGTTCTATAACTTTGCCGCGACGCTGCCGAAGCGTTATCCGGCGCTGGTGGATGCCGGCATCATCGACATGATGGCGGAAAATCTGCGCAGCCGGCTGTCCGGCATGGGCGAGTCGGTGGTGAAATTCTCGCTGGCGTCGCTGGTCGGCCTGTTGACGCTGGCTATCTACCTGATCCTGGTGCCGATGATGATGTTCTTCCTGTTGAAAGACAAAGAGCAGCTGCTGAACGCGGTGCGCCGCGTGTTGCCGCGCAATCGCGGTCTGGCGGGGCAGGTCTGGAACGAGATGAATCAGCAGATCACCAACTATATTCGCGGCAAGGTGCTGGAGATGGTGATTGTCGGCGTGGCGACCTACCTGGTGTTCGCCGTGCTGGACATGCGCTACTCGCTGCTGCTGGCGGTGCTGGTGGGTTTTTCGGTGCTGATCCCCTATATCGGCGCGGTGCTGGTCACCATACCGGTGGTGGTGGTAGCGCTGTTCCAGTGGGGCGTCGGCGCCGATTTCTGGACGCTGATCGTCGCCTATCTGGTGGTGCAGGGGCTGGACGGCAACCTGCTGGTGCCGATCCTGTTCTCCGAGGCGGTCAACCTGCATCCGCTGGTAATTATCCTGTCGGTGATCGTGTTCGGCGGAATGTGGGGCTTCTGGGGCGTGTTTTTCGCCATACCGCTGGCGACGCTGGTGAAGGCGGTGATTCACGCCTGGCCGGATGAACTGCGGGTCGAGGTGGAAGACAAGGCCGGCTGACGGAGGGAGACGAAGCGCAGCTGGCCGCTGCGCTTCGTGAGAATTACTGCTGCAGGTAGTTCAGAACGATGTCGTGGTGATTGGTGGTTTTGAAATCATCAAACACTTTTTCAATCTTGCCTTTGGCGTCGATCAGGAAGCTGATGCGATGAATGCCGTCATAGGTCTTGCCCATGAAGGTTTTCTCGCCCCACACGCCAAACTGTTGCGATACCTGATGGTCTTCATCAGACAACAGCGTGAAGTTGAGCAGCTCCTTTTCGGCGAAGCGCGACAGTTTTTCCGGTTTGTCGGTGCTGATGCCCAGCACTTCGACGCCGGCCTTTTTCAATTCGTCCATGTTGTCCCGCAGGCCGCAGGCTTGCACGGTGCAGCCCGGCGTCATCGCCTTCGGATAGAAATAAACCAATACTCGCTGTCCCTGGAAGTCGGCCAAATTAATTTCCTCACCGTCCTGGTCAGGCAAACTAAATTTCGGCGCTGTGTCACCGGCTTTCAATGGGCTCATCACTACTCTCCATCTTTCTCATCATGCTGTGGATAGTTCACCACGCTAATACTGCCTTGCGCGTTCAATTCTGTACATAGGCGATGGAAGGCTTGCTCAATATTTGAGGCGTCCCGATCGCCGGAACTGTGGGCGGTGATTTGAATATACAGCTGCGGCGGCAGGTCGCCGTCCGCCGGCTGCGTGCGTGAGACCAGCTCGGCGATATTCATCTGGCTGGAGTCGAACAGATCGGTAAAACGTTCGATGATGTGCGGCGAGTCCTTCACCTCGACCTGAACCCACACGGTGGCCGGCATCGGCGGCCTTTCATGCGAGTTTGTGCGCTTCATCACGATCAGCAGCTCCAGCTCCGCGCCTTTTTGCGGCAGGGTGGATTCGATCAGGGTGATGGCGTTCCAGCTGCCGGACAGCAGCATGATGAACGTGAACTCCTCTCCCAGCATGGCCAGACGGCTATCTTCGATATTGCATCCGCAACTGCTGACGTGGCGGGTGATGGTATTGACGATTCCGGGGCGGTCGGCGCCGAGCGCGGTAATCACGAGATAGTGTTCGTCTGACTGAGGCAAAATGGCGCTTCCTGTCGTGCTTAATGGGGTTACCATGGTAAACATAAAAAAAACCGCCTGCCAAGCGCTTACAACGCGGTTGTGCGCTTGCTTTTGGATAGGCAGCAAAAGTACCATGAGTGACTTGTTTGTGGAGGGGACGGCCAATGTTTACGGGAAGTATTGTTGCACTGGTTACGCCGATGGACGACAAAGGTGCTGTCGATCGCGCGAGCCTGAAAAAATTGATCGATTATCATGTAGCCAGTGGCACCGCGGCGATCGTTTCCGTAGGGACCACCGGCGAGTCCGCAACGCTTGCCCATGACGAGCACGTTGACGTGGTGCTGCAGACGTTGGAGCTGGCCGACGGCCGCATTCCGGTGATCGCCGGCACCGGCGCCAACGCTACCGCCGAAGCCATCGCGCTCACCACCCGCTTCGCCAACACTGGCGTGGTAGGTTGTTTGACGGTGACGCCGTACTACAATAAGCCGACGCAGGAAGGGCTGTATCAGCACTTCAAGGCGATCGCCGAGAGCACCGAGCTGCCGCAGATCCTGTATAACGTGCCTTCGCGCACCGGCTGCGACATGCTGCCGCCGACCATCGCTCGGCTGGCGAAAATCAAGAATATTGTTGCTGTAAAAGAAGCGACGGGGAACTTAAGTCGCGTTAGTCAGATCCAAGTGCTGGTTGACGATGAAGACTTCATTTTGCTGAGCGGCGACGACGCCAGCGGCCTGGACTTCATGCAACTGGGCGGCAAAGGGGTGATTTCCGTGACGGCCAACGTGGCTGCACGCGAGATGGCGGAACTTTGTGCGCTGGCGGCGCAGGGCAAATTCGCCGAAGCGCGCCGCTTAAATCAGCGCTTGATGCCGTTGCATCAGGATCTATTTGTAGAAGCAAACCCAATTCCGGTGAAGTGGGCCTGTAAGGCGTTGGGATTGATGGCAACCGATACGCTGCGTCTGCCGATGACGCCGTTGAGCGAAACCGCCCGCCCGGTGGTGGAGCGCGCGCTGAAAAGCGTCGGTTTGCTGTAACTCTAAGGGAAATTTGATGGCTTATTCATTGCAAAAGTCGACGGTAGCAAAAGTAGTGGGCATCTCTTTGGTGATGATGCTGGCGGCCTGCAGCAGCGATCAGCGCTACAAGCGCCAGGTCAGCGGCGACGAGGCTTACCTCGACGCGGCTCCGCTCAAGGCGCTGAACGCGCCGTCCGGCATGATCCTGCCGGTGCAGAGCGGCAACTATGACGTGCCCGCCACGACGCTGCAAGGCAACGTCGGCAAGCAACTGGACATTCGTCCGCCGGTGCAGCCGTTGGCGCTGCTGAGCGGTTCTCGCGCGCAATACGCCGGCGACAGCGGCACGCTGCTGCTGGAAAACAGCCCGCAGAACCAAAACCTGTGGTCGCGCGTCGTCAGCCTGCTGCAGGCGAAGAACATCGCGATCGCTTCCCGCCAGGACGCCGGTCAGACCCTGACCACCGACTGGGTGAAGTGGAACCGTCTGGACGAAGACAACCAGTACGAAGGCCGTTATCAGATCAGCGTGCAGCAACAAGGCTACCAGCAGGCGCTGGTGGTGAAAAGCGTTGGCCTGCAGCAGCAGGGCAAGACCGAACAGGTCACCGATCAGTCTGAGATCCAGCGTTACAACGGCATGATGATCAACACCCTGATCGAAGGTCTGGACAAGCAGGACAACCTGGCGAGCAGCCAGACCGCCAGCCGCTTCGGCGCGTTGGACGTGCAGAGCGGCGCCGATGATACCGGCCTGCCGATGTTGGTCGTGCGCGGCCCGTACACCGTGGTGTGGGATCGCCTGCCGCCGGCGCTCGAAAAACTGGGGATGAAAGTGGGTGACCGCAGCCGTCCGCAGGGCACCGTCGCCGTGACCTACAAGTCCCTGAGCAGCAGCGATTGGGATGCGTTGGGCGTCAAGGATCCTGAGCTGGCGGAAGGGGATTACAAGCTGCAGGTCGGCGATCTCAACAACCGCACCAGCCTGCAATTCATCGATCCGAAAGGCAAACCGCTCACCCAGTCGAAAAACGACGCACTGGTGGCGGCATTCCAGTCTGCCTTCAGTAAAACCAGCGTTAAATAACCAAAAAGGGGCTTCGGCCCCTTTTTGTTTTGTCTATACGGTATCGTTTGCGTCGCAGGTTTGGCACAATAGTGCCCGGCACGCCAAAGAATTCATTAGGTCAATTCTATACCCCCTAATTTCGGGCCGCGCTCGGGAGACAACGGGGATACATCACTGGAGTAAGTAAGATGCAAAAGCTAGCTGAGCTGTATCGCGGAAAGGCAAAAACCGTTTACACCACCGAGAATCCCGATCTGTTGGTGTTGGAGTTCCGCAACGATACGTCAGCACTGGATGGTCAGCGCATTGAGCAGTTCGATCGCAAAGGCATGGTGAACAACAAGTTCAACCATTTCATCATGAGCAAACTGGAAGAAGCCGGCATCCCGACCCAGATGGAGCGTCTGCTGTCCGACAACGAAGTGCTGGTGAAGAAGCTGGACATGGTGCCGGTGGAATGCGTGATCCGCAACCGCGCCGCCGGTTCGCTGGTGAAGCGTCTGGGCATCGAAGAAGGTCTGGTGTTGAACCCGCCGCTGTTCGATCTGTTCCTGAAAAACGACGCCATGCACGATCCGATGGTCAACGAATCCTACTGCGAAACCTTCGGCTGGGTGAGCAAAGAGCATCTGGCGCGCATGCGTGAGCTGAGCTACCGCGCCAACGAAGTATTGACCAAGCTGTTCGACGACGCCGGCCTGATCCTGGTCGATTTCAAGCTGGAATTCGGCCTGTTCAACGGCGAAGTGGTGCTGGGCGATGAATTCTCGCCGGACGGCAGCCGTCTGTGGGACAAAAACACCCTGGACAAGATGGACAAAGACCGCTTCCGTCAAAGCCTGGGCGGCCTGATCGAAGCCTACGAAGAAGTGGCGCGCCGCATCGGCGTGAAGCTCGACTAAGCGTTGGCACCGCCATTCGGGGCGATCCGGCCGGATCGTCCCGCTGTTCTGCATTTTTCCAGAAAATTTCTACATTTCCTCCGCGGCAGACCATTTATAATGATGGATGCGAGATGACTAAAACCTATCCCACTCAGGCTTGAAGCTGCCTTTGCGCTTACCAACGCGCGGCATCTTCAACGAGCAGGGGAAATATCTGGAGTGTATTTATGCGTTGGCAAGGGCGTCGGGAAAGTGACAATGTTGAGGATCGTCGCGGGCAGTCTTCAGGTTTGGGCGGCGGTGGCGGCGGTTTCCGCGTGCCGGTGCGCGGCAAGGGCGGCATCGTCATTCTGGTGGTGGTGCTGGTGGCCGGCTATTACGGCATCGATCTGTCGCCGCTGTTGAACGGCGGTAATGTCGCTCCTCAGGGTCAACAACAGAGCGCCAGCATCAGTCCGAAAGACGATGAGCTGGCCAAATTCACTTCGGTGGTGCTGGCCTCGACCGAAGATAACTGGAAAGAGATTTTCCAGCGCATGGGCAAAACCTACCAACCGCCGAAGCTGGTGATGTATCGCGGCGTGACGCGCACCAGCTGCGGCACCGGTCAGGCGGCGATGGGGCCGTTCTACTGCCCGGGCGACAGAACGGTGTATATCGATCTGTCTTTCTATCAGGACATGAAGACCAAGCTGGGCGCCGGCGGTGATTTCGCTCAGGCCTATGTGGTGGCGCACGAAGTCGGCCACCATGTGCAGAACCTGCTGGGCATCGAGCCGAAGGTCCGCCAGATGCAGCAGGGCGCCAGCCAGGCGGAAGTGAACCGCCTGTCGGTGAAAATGGAGCTGCAGGCGGACTGCTTTGCCGGCGTATGGGGCAAATACGCCGAGAAGCAGCAGATGCTGGAAGAGGGCGACCTGCAGGCGGCGCTGAATGCCGCACAGGCGATTGGCGACGATCGGTTGCAGCAACAGAGCCAGGGCCGCGTCGTGCCGGACAGCTTTACCCACGGCACTTCGCAGCAGCGCTACACCTGGTTTAAACAGGGCTTCGACAGCGGCGATCCCAATACCTGCAACACCTTCGCATCCCGTTAACACCTCACGTGCCGGAGCCTGACTCCGGCATTTTTTTCGAATTGAGATACAGCCTTATGCTACAGGCAGCGCAACAACTCATGCGGCGGCAGGGCATCCGGCGCCTGCTGGTGCTCAGCGGCGAACCCGAGTGGTGCCGCGAACAGGCGCAGCGGCTGGCGGCGACGTTGCCCGGCGACTGGCCTTGGGTCGGGGAGAATCCGCCGCCCGGCCAGGCGGCGTTGGCGAGCGGCGCTGTGCGTCAATTGCTGGGGCAGGAGCGGCTGCACGCAGTGTTCGATGCCGGTCATTCGCTGGACGTAGAGGCGCTGGCGGCGCTGTGCGGCGCCCTGCGCGCCGGCAGCTGGCTGCTGCTGTTGACGCCGCCCTGGCGGCAATGGGCTCAGTTGCCGGACGGCGACAGCCTGCGCTGGAGCGATTGCCCGCAGCCGATCACCACCCCGCATTTCATCCGCCATCTGCAGCAGCATCTGACCGACGACAGCGAAGTGACGATCTGGCGGCAGGATGAGCCCCTGACGCTGGCCGCGCTGCCGGCGCGTGAAGGGTGGCAGCCGCCGGATGGCCGGCCGACCGAGGAACAACAGGCGATCTTGACGGCGCTGCTGCAGGCCGAGTCCGGCGTGTGGGTGCTGACCGCCGCTCGCGGCCGCGGCAAATCGACGCTGGCGGGCATGCTGGTGGCGCAGTCGCCGCTGATCTGCTGGATCACCGGGCCGAGCCGCGCCGCCACGGCGGTGGCCGGAGAATGGGCGCAGGGGCGCGCGCAGTTTTGGGCGCCCGATGTCTTGTTGGCGCAGTGTCGGGAAGGCGACGTCAGCGCCGTGGGGTGGCTGCTGGTGGATGAGGCTGCGGCGATCCCCGCGCCGCTGTTGCAGCAGTTGATCGGCTATTTCCCACGCGTGTTGCTGACCACCACGGTGCAGGGCTATGAAGGCACCGGCCGCGGTTTTCTGCTGAAGTTTTGCGCCGGGCTGCCGGCCTATCAGGCGCTGAGCCTGCAGCAGCCGATGCGTTGGGCGCAGGGGGATGCGCTGGAACGGATAACGGACAATGCGCTGTTGTTCAACGAGCTGCCCGCCTGGCCGGCGGATGGCCAGGCGATCGATTACAGCCAGGCGGAACAAGGCGAGCTGTGCGCCGATCCGCAGCGGCTGGCGCGTTTCTACGCCCTGCTGAGCAGCGCGCATTACCGCACCTCACCGCTGGATTTACGCCGGCTGATGGATGCGCCCGGCATGCATTTCGGGCTGGCGCAGGCCGGTTTGGAGGTGGTCGGCGCCGTGTGGCTGGTGGAAGAGGGCGGATTGAGCGCCGAGTTGGCGCACGACGTGTGGGCCGGCGCCGTCGGCCGCGCGGCAATCTGGTGGCGCAGTCGTTGGCGGCGCATGGCGGCCAATGGTGGGCGCCGACGCTGCGTTCACGGCGCATTACCCGCATCGCGACGCTGCCGGCATTGCGGCGGCGGGGTATCGCGCGCCAGTTGATCGAGCGGCAACGCCGCCAGGCGCAGGGGCTGGACTTCCTGTCGGTCAGCTTCGGCTATACCGAGCCGCTGTGGCGCTTTTGGCAATCCTGCGGTTTTGAGCTGGTGCGCATCGGCAGCAAGCCGGAGGCCAGCAGCGGCTGCTATACCGCGATGGCGATCTTGCCCCTGAGCGAGCAAGGAGAGGCGCTGCGGCACGCGGCGCACAAGCATCTGGCGCGCGATTGGCCCTGGCTGCGGCAGCGTATCGAGCTTACGCTGGCGATCCCGGGCGACGACGGCGATACGTCGCTCGGCGAAGAGGACTGGCGCGAGCTGGCCGGGTTCGCTTTTGCCCATCGGCCGCTGGAGGCCAGCCTGGGGGCGTTGCAGCGGTTACTGTTGGCCAGCAGTCTGCCGCTGCCCGCACTGCGCGGCCATCTGCAGCGGCGGCACTCTCCCGCGGAGTGCGCAGAGCGGGCGGGCGTCAGCGGCCAGAAAGCCTTGCTGCGCCATTGGCGGCATGAAACGGCGCAGGCGCTGGAACAGCTGAATGCGCAGCACTGCCGCTACTGGCGCGACTGGGCGCAGTCATTGCAATAAATTGAAGAACTTGCTCAATAAAACCCGATTTTCCCGATTTCTCAGCGGCGTATAGTGGCTGTCAGCGGTGCGGCGACGACAGTCGCTGCGTCAGGTTTGGTTACTATTAAGGAGTCATCGATGAAACATGAGCATTTCGTTGTCCAAAGCCCGGCGACCCCGGCGGCGCAGCTGATCTTGCTGTTTCACGGTGTCGGCGACAACCCGGTGGCGATGGGGGAGATCGGCAGTTACTTCGCCAAAGAGTTTCCCCAGGCGCAGGTGGTAAGCATCGGTGGCCCCGCAGCGTTTGGCAACGGCGCCGGCCGCCAGTGGTTTTCGGTGCAGGACGTGACCGAAGAGAACCGCGTGGCCCGCATCGCAGACGTAATGCCGCAGTTTGTGGCCGTGGTGCGCCATTGGCAGCAGCTGAGCGGCGTTGGCTATGCCGGCACTGCCCTGGTGGGGTTCTCGCAGGGAGCGATCATGGCGCTGGAGGCGTTGAAGGCGGAAACCCGCCTCGCCGGGCGAGTGGTCGCGTTCAGCGGGCGTTTCGCCCAGTTGCCTGAGCAGGCGTTCGGCGACAGCGTGGTGCATTTGATCCACGGTGAAGAGGACGCGGTGATCGCGGTGCAGCACGCTCATGCGGCGGCGGAAGCGTTACGGGCCGGCGGCGCCGATTTCACGCTGGACGTGGAACAGGACGTTGGGCATGCGATCAACCAGGGCATGATGAACGCCGCGCTGGAAAGGTTGCATTACTATGTGCCGCAGCGCTACTGGGACGAAGCCTTGTCCGGCAAGCGCGGCGAGCTGATCGCCTTCCGCTAAAAATTCAGGGCGCCGATGAGCGCCCTGATATCACTTCTTCTTCGGCCAGTCGTCTTCGTCATCCCACTGGGCGTTGTTGTCGCGGTGCGGCGGAATCTCCGGCTTGTTGGCCAGATAGCTTTTGACGTCAACGCGGCGCAGTTCCTTGATGCCGCTGACGACCATCCCCACCAGAACCAGCAGGATAATCCACCAGTAATCAGCTAACCATTGCATAGCTACTCCTTTCCTTTACTGCGTATAAAACGCGAAAAAATCGATGGCAGATGGCGTTCGAGCCATTCGGCACCGGCGACCTCCTTGTCTTGCCAGGCCGCCAGCAATAGCGCCGGCGTCAGCAAGTGTTCGGCTTCTTGCGCCAGCGGCCGGTAGCTCAGATGCCACGGCTCCACCGCCACGCCGCCGCAGTCTTCGGTGAAGGGGCGGTAGAAACCGAATTCGGCCATATGCGCCGTCAGCCACTGGTTAAGGGGCGCAAAGTAGCCGCCTTCCTCATATTCCCACGGTTCCAGCTGCAGCTTTTGCCCTTCCGGCAACAGCGACGGATCGTACACGTCCAGATCGCTGCCCCAGTGGTGGCGGCTGGCGCCCGGCAGAGCCGACCAGCGCAGGATCGCCTCACAGCGCTCGGCGGCGGACAGCGGCGCGACGTCGATCGGTTGACTGTCCTTATCTAATACTGGCCGCTGGCCGCAGAATTTGCCATTCCAGATGGCCAACTGCCGGTCAAAATCGCGGAAGGTGCTGGCGGGCTGGAGATCCAATCCCGCCGCACGCGCCGCCTGCTGCATCGCCAGGAACGCGTTGACGGCTTCCGGCTGCAGCCGATGGTTGCCGCTCAGCGGCGCCAGGTGCTCGGTCGAGCGGCCGGTGAGCATTTCTGCGTTGATCATGCGATCAATTGCTCCATGATGCGTTGATACATGCGGCTCAGCAGCTGCAGATCCGCGGCGTTGACGCATTCGTTGACCTTGTGGATGGTGGCGTTGACCGGCCCCAGCTCCACCACCTGCGCACCCATCTGCGCGATGAAGCGGCCGTCGGAGGTGCCGCCGGTGGTCAACAGCTGCGGCGTCAATTCAGAATAGTGCTCGACGGCGTTGACCACCGCATCCACCAACGCGCCGCGCGAGGTGAGGAACGGCTGGCCGGACAGACGCCACTCGATGCTGTAATTCAACTGATGGCGTTCCAGCAGCTCTTCCACGCGCTGCTTGATCATCGCGTCGGTCAGTTCGGTGCTGAAACGGAAGTTGAACTGTACGTAGAAATCGCCTGGGATCACGTTATTGCTGCCGGTGCCGGCCTGCACGTTGGCGATCTGCATGCTGGTCGGCGGGAAGAACTCGTTGCCGCGATCCCATTCGATCGCCACCAGTTCATTCAGCGCCGGCATGGCGCGGTGCACCGGATTGTCCGCCAGATGCGGATAGGCGACGTGCCCTTGTACGCCGTGGATATGCAGGTTGGCGGTGATCGAGCCGCGACGGCCATTTTTCACCACGTCGCCGACGCGCTCGGTGCTGGACGGCTCGCCGACCAGGCAGTAATCCAGCCGTTCGTTGCGCGCCATCAGCGCTTCAACCACTTTAACCGTGCCGTGAGTGGCGCTGGCCTCTTCATCCGAAGTGATCAGAAAAGCGAGGCGGCCCCGGTGATTCGGGTTGGCGGCGACAAAGCGTTCCGCCGCCACCACCATCGCGGCCAATGACCCTTTCATGTCCGCCGCGCCGCGGCCGTACAGCATGCCGTCGCGGATCGCCGGTTCAAACGGCGGGTTGTCCCAGCGCTTTTCATCGCCGGTCGGCACCACGTCGGTGTGCCCGGCAAACGCCAGGGTTTGCCCTTCGCCGCGCCAGGCCCAGAAGTTTTGGGTGTCTTCGAAGTCCATTGCTTCGACGGTGAAACCGATCGCCTGCAGGCGATCGATCATCAGCTGCTGGCAGCCTTCATCATTTGGGCTGAGGGAAGGGCGTTTGATCAGTTGCTGAGCCAGTTCGATAACCGGGCAAGTCATACGGCGACCTCGGCGATAAATTGCTGGTAAGCGTCGGCGTTGAAACCGAGCAGGGCGCGCCCGTTGCCGGCGTCCAGCAACGGGCGTTTGATGATCGCCGGCTGCGCCAGCATCAGCGCGATGGCGGCGTCGGCGTTATCGCAGGCGTTGCGCTGCGCTTCATCCAGCTTGCGCCAGGTGGTGCCGCGGGTATTGAGCAGCGGCTCCCACCCCAGTTGCGCGACGAAACCGCGCAGCCGTTGTTCGTCCAGGCCGTCGGCGCGATAGTCGTGAAAATGATAGGCCACGCCCTGATCTTCCAGCCAGCGGCGGGCTTTTTTGATGGTGTCGCAGTTTTTGATGCCGTACATCGTCAGCGTTGTCTGTTGCGGTTTGTTTGCCATGGCGTAAAGCTACCTGTCTCGTCGAGTCGATACTGAGCGGCGTGGGCGATCTTTGGCCCGCTAGCCGCCCGGCGATAGCAGAGATAATGCCAGTAAAGCAGCGGCGAGATCCAGACAACGATGCGTGCGAGGTGCGATTGCGCGCCAGGGATAAGAGGTCGGCAACGTGGTTGAACGGCTGCCTTCGCCGACCGTGCTGGTGAAAAGGCGCCGGCGAAAGCGTTTTGCCGCCAATGCAGAGCTGGCGGAGAGAGAGCTACTCTTTATTGATCCTTATGTTTAAACGATCGGTCAAACACCGTACGCGGGTAATATGCAAGAGCGGTTTTATCCGGCTGGCGCCGAGTTTTTTCATTATTCGCGACTTGTAATGATTGGCGGTTTTATTTCTGATATTCATGGCATTGCTGATGTCGGCCAGCGATTTTCCCGTCGACCATTCCGAGAGAAAATGCGACTCGCGCTGAGAGAGTTGCGGCGGCTCGGTATAGTGGCTGTAGCGCTTATATAAGTCGCCGATCAGGTGGCTGAAGCGGCTCAATGATATAAGGTTTGATAATATAATGGTCTTATTGTCGACAATCACCATGTCATGCAGGCAGTCGGTGATAATGACTATTTTGTAGGTATTGGGGTTGGCATATTCATCGCGGTAGCGCGCTTCAAAATTGGCGATGGTGACATCGATAAAGCAGACCCTTTTGCGGCTAAAGCCGGCCGGCGCGCGTTTCTCCGCCCAAGTTTGATTGATGAGCTGCCGGATGCCGATAGCGGTATAGGCACACGCGCTGAAAATATCAATTTTCATTTTATTATAATCCCTTAATTTCTATTTCCCGGTGAGGATTGATATCTTAAAACATAAAAAAAGAAACAATCTAAATAATTTCACATTGAACTTATTGGGCGCCGCAGGGAAAGAACGCTATCCTGCGGTGGACAATCAGGAAAGCCCCATATACTAGCATGATTTATAAAGAGTAAATTTGGTTTTTAATCGAGTTGCCCAGTGAAGAAAGAGGGATAGAATAGAAATCCTCTATTAATACTCCGGTTATTAAAAGGAATTAACATAGAAAGTGGCTATCAAAATAAAATATTCGATCGTTAATATCGATCGTTTTTGTGAGGGAGGGGATGCTAATGAATTAATAATTAAGATATTTCTTGCTTTTTAGCGAGGGGTGTCGCTTATTTTTAACTCAGTTCAAAGAGTGTGCTGGGACAATCTCATGGCCCGCGCCAAATTAATGGCAAAGATAAATCTTAATCAAAAAAATGCGATGTTTTAAGCTGCGAGCGTTGTGCAAGTGGGGAGGATTTATACGGGGGAACGGCATGAAAGAATGCCGGATCGAAATTTCCGATAAGATCACGTCGGAAATAGCGTCTTGTCTTGTGGACGGATTGGATCGCGTTAACGATGAATATATCGGCTACGACAATCGTCGGCCGCGGTGAAAGATCCTGACAGCGGCAGCAATTCTGCGGGGCATTTGCCCCCGTATTTTTATCAGCCGAATGTTGTAATGCGCGATTAACGCACGTAGCCCCCCTGTTGCAAACGCCGCAGAGCATCCCCTTCTGCGAACACCATGCCGGTGGTCAAATCGTGAAAACCGTACTTTTTATAGAAAGCCAGTTTTTCCGGCACCGAATAGATGAAAATCTTGCCGAGCGGCGCCAGATCTTGCATTACCCGGTCCATCAACCGGCGCCCCAATCCCTGCCCCTGAAAGCGCGGATCGATCGCCACGTCGGCCAGGTAAGCGACCGAAGTCAAATCGCTGATGGCATGCGCGGTGGCGATCAGCTCATCGCCGATAAACCCCCAATAGCAAAACTGGCTGTGTTGATAAACGCGTTGCAGCGTATGCGGATCGCGTTCGCCCAGCCCGGCGGCCTGCAGCAATTCACACAGCCGCCGCCAGTCGATGGCGCGGCGGTTCATATCGGTGATGATTTCCATCGTTGTCCTCTAATCAATATGATTGAGATCGGCGGCATAGTGCCGAATGGCGCGCTGATAGCCGCGGATGTCGGGGGCTGACGAGGTTTCCGCCAGCAACAACAACAGATCGGCCACGGCCCGTTTACCTTCATCCAGATTGTACAGCGTCATGGCGCGAAACAGCCTCAGCTCGTTGGCCTGCGGGAATTCAGCCAGGCCATCGTCGAAAGCGCGCAGCGAAGCCGGGTATTTCCCCAGGGCGCGGTAAGTGCTGCCGAGGCCCAGCCAGGCTTCACGGCGCTGGGCGGGCGGCAAATCGCGACCCAACGCCGCGAGGTAGCAGGGAATCGCCTGTCGCTCCAAACCCTGAACGTCGTACAGGCAGGCCAGCTGAAAATGCAGCATCGCCGCTTCCGGCTCTGCCGCCAGTTGCCGCAACGCCAGCGCAGTGGCTTCCTGATAATGACCTTGCGCTTTCAACTGTGAGACAGACAAAGAGGTGGACATGATCGGCGCTCCATTGGCGTATTGTTATACCTTTTACACGCTATCGTGGAGAAATTGATATCACAAGGGAATAGCCGCACTGAACATTGATCAGATAAATACGAAAATGTGCGCTAACCCCGGTTTCCGGGCCCGGCATCGTTCCCGTTTCCCTTCACATGGTCAAAAAACAGGCGTAGAATCCGCTTCGTCAAATAATTGAGGTTGTAAAGTATTATGGTTGATCGTGAATTAGGAAACTGGAAAGACTTCATTGATGAGATGTTGGGCAACTGACACAGCGATGAAGCCGATGGCAAGGTTGAGTCATTGGAAAATTACTGAAACACCGTGGGAACGAGATATTCGTTCGAAAAAGCAGCATCGGTCATCCGACGCTGCTTTTTTTATGCGCCGCCGATCACTCTTCGGCGGGCGGTGTGGCGGCAGGATGCGCTTTACCGGGGAAGCGGCGGCGAACCAGCACGAAGAACAGCGGCACGAAGAAAATTGCCAGCAGGGTGGCGGAGATCATGCCGCCCATCACCCCGGTGCCGACCGCATGCTGGCTGCCGGAACCGGCGCCGCTGCTGGTGGCCATCGGCAGCACGCCGAAGATGAACGCCAGCGAGGTCATCAGGATCGGCCGCAGGCGCATGCGCGACGCGTCGAGCGTCGCCGACATCAGATCCTGCCCTTTCTGGTTCAGCTCATTGGCGAACTCGACGATCAGAATGGCGTTTTTCGCCGACAGCCCAATGATGGTCAGCAGGCCGACCTGGAAATAAACGTCGTTCTCCAGGCCGCGCAGCCAGGTGGCGGCGACCGCGCCGATCACCCCCAGCGGCACCACCAACATCACCGAGAACGGAATTGACCAGCTCTCGTACAACGCCGCCAGACACAGGAACACCACCAGCAGCGAGATGGCGTACAGCGCCGGCGCCTGCGAGCCGGACAGCCGTTCCTGATAGGACATCGCCGTCCATTCCAGACCGAAGCCGGCCGGCAGCTGGCTGACCAGTTTCTCCATTTCCGCCATGGCGGTGCCGGTGCTGACGCCGTTGGCCGCTTCGCCGACGATCTCCAGCGCCGAGCTGCCGTTATAGCGTTCCAGCCGTGGCGAACCATACTCCCAGTGCGAGCTGGCGAAGGCCGAGAACGGCACCATGCCGCCCGTGCTGTTGCGCACATACCATTTGTTGATGTCATCCGGCAGCATGCGGAACGGCGCCGCAGCCTGCACGTAGACTTTTTTCACCCGGCCGCGATCGACGAAGTCATTGACGTAGGTCGAGCCCCAGGCGGTAGAGAGCGTGCTGTTGATGTCGTCGATCGACACGCCCAGCGCCTGAGCCTTGCGTTGATCGATATCGATTTGCAACTGCGGGCTGTCGTCCAGGCCGTTGTGGCGCACGCGCGACAGCAGCGGATTTTGCCCGGCGAGCTGCAGCAATTGATCGCGCGCCGCCATCAGCTTGGCGTGGCCGAGGCCAGCGTGGTCTTCCAACTCCATATCGAAGCCGGAGGAGTTGCCGAGGCCGGTGATCGCCGGCGGACTGCTGGCGATCACCCGGGCTTCGTTAATCTTGCTGAATGCCTGAGTCGCGCGATCGATGATGTCGAATGAGCTGTTGGCGCCCGAGGCGCGCAGGTCCCAGTCTTTCAGCCGGACAAACAGGCGCGCCACGTTTTGGCCGTTGCCCCCCGGCCCGGAGCCGATGATGGCGAACACCGACAACACGTCCTGTTTCTCTTCGGTGAGGAAGTACTGCTCGACCTTCTCCACCACTTTGGACGTTTGCTGCAGGGTCGATCCCGCCGGCAGCTGCACCTGTACGGTGAAGATGCCGCGGTCTTCCTGCGGCAGGAACGAGGTCGGCAGCTTGATGAACAGCAGCGCCATGCCGCCGAGCAGCAGCAGATAAATCACCATATAGCGGCCGCTGGCGTGCAGGATGCGCCCCACGCCGCGCTCATAGCGATCGGCATTGCGGTTGAACATGCGGTTGAACCAGCCGAAGAAGCCGCGCTTGCCGTGATGATGCCCCTTGGCGATCGGTTTAAGCAGCGTCGCGCACAGGGCCGGGGTCAGGATCATCGCCACCAGCACCGACAGCACCATGGCGGAGACGATGGTGATGGAGAACTGGCGATAGATGGCGCCGGTGGTGCCGCCGAAGAACGCCATCGGCACGAACACCGCCGACAGCACAAGAGCGATGCCTACCAGCGCGCTCTGGATCTGCCCCATGGATTTGCGCGTGGCCTCTCGCGGCGGCAAGCCTTCCTCGCTCATCACGCGCTCGACGTTCTCCACCACCACGATAGCGTCGTCCACCAGCAGGCCGATCGCCAGCACCATGGCGAACATGGTGAGGGTGTTGATGCTGAAGCCGCAGGCGGAGAGGATGGCGAAAGTGCCCATCAGCACCACCGGCACGGCGATGGTGGGGATCAGGGTAGCGCGGAAGTTCTGCAGGAACAGGTACATGACCAGGAACACCAGCAGGATGGCCTCCAGCAGCGTTTTCACCACGTCCTTGATCGAGGCTTTGACGAACGGGGTGGTTTCATAGGCCACTTTGGCTTCCAGTCCGTGCGGGAAGTATTGCGACAGCTCGGCGATTTTGTCCTTCACCAACTGGTCGGTCTGCAGTTCGTTGGCGCCGGAAGCCAGCTTGATGTTCATGCCGGCGGCCTGCATGCCGTTGTAGCGGCTGAGGTAGTTGTAGTTCTCGCCGCCCAACTCAACGGTGGCGACGTTGCCCAGCGTCACCAGCGAACCGTCCTGATTGACCCGCAGGGTGATCTGGCGGAACTGCTCCGGCGTCTGGAGCTGCGACTGGGCGTTGATGGTGGCGTTCAGCGCCTGTTTATCGACCGACGGCGTGCCGCCCAACTGGCCGACCGCCACCTGGGCGTTCTGCGACTGAATGGCTTTGACCACGTCCTGGGTCGTGAGCTGATAGCTGTTGAGCTTGTTGGGATCGAGCCAAATGCGCATGGCGTACTGCGAGCCGTAGACGTCCATGCTGCCGACGCCGTTGATGCGGCTGAGCGGATCCTGCAGGTTGGAGACGATGTAATCGGCGATGTCCTGCTTGTCCATGCTGTTGTCGGTGGAGACGAACGCCACCATCATCAGCGTGGTATCGCCGGATTTCGAGACCGTGACCCCCTGATTCTGCACCGCCTGCGGCAGACGTTTGATCGCCGCCTGCAGCTGGTTTTGCACCTGCTGCATCGCTTCGTTGGGGTCGGTGCCGGCTTCGAACGTCAGCGTGACGGTCGCCTGGCCGGTATTGGTGCTCTGCGACGACATATACATCATGTTGTCGAGGCCGGTCATATTCTGTTCAATGATCTGCGTGACGGTGTTTTCCAGCGTTTGCGCCGAAGCGCCTGGATAAGTTGCGCTGATGCGCACGTTCGGCGGCGCCAAATTCGGGTATTGTTCTACCGGTAAAGAAAAAATCGCCAACGCGCCGGTCAGGCAAAGAATTATTGCCAGCACCCAGGCGAAAATCGGGCGATCAATAAAAAAATTGGCCATGCAGCGCGAACCTCGTTATGACTTGTTCTATCTTTAAAACGCATCAGAATTATGCATTTCAGCGGCAGGGAGGGATCCCGGCGCTATTGCACTGTACTCGGGAAAGCCGAGGAAAGCGTGGAGAAAAAAAGGAGATAGTGTAAATAACGGTAGCGTAAAACGGCGTTGGCGCTTGTTTGCCGACAACGAGACGCGATTAAGACATTTTTATGACTGTCGAAGGCCGTGCGCGCCTTCTTCGCGCGCACGGAACCGGAAATAAACAGGACTCACCTTACAGCAGGAGCTTGGCATGGGAATTAACCCGGTATTTGCCCGTCGGCTTTATTTGTGCTGGCTGATCAGCCACAGTGAGCGGCCCAATGTGCCGCGGTTGATGGCACTGACCGGTTGGCCGCGCCGCACGTTGCAGGATGTGCTGAAGGCGCTGCCCGGCATGGGCGTCGAGCTGCAGTTCGTACAGCAGGGCGTGCGCAACAACGACGGTTTCTATCAGCTGGAAAGCTGGGGGCCGTTCAACAAGAGCTGGGTGCACCAGCACCATCAGGCGCTGCTCAGCGCCATCGAGTAAGCTGCCCCGGCGCAGCGGCCGGGGCTGACGTTCATTGGCTTTTATGCTCCAGGTACATCACCGTCGCCGCCACGCGAGAGCGCACGTCCAATTTGCGCAGTATGTTGCGGATGTGCACCTTCACGGTTTCTTCAGAGATATGCAGCTGCGCCGCTACCTGTTTGTTGGACAGGCCGCGCGCCACCTCTTGCAAGACATCCAGCTCACGTTCGGTCAAGGCGGCAAAGGGATCGCGCTGCTCACTGCGCGCCAGCAAATAGTCGGCCATGGCGTCGCTGATCACGTTCTGCCCCTCGGCGGCGGCGCCGATGTGCTCCAGCAGCAGTTCCGGCTCGCTGTCTTTCAGCAGGTAGCCGTCGGCGCCGGCGTCGATCAGCGCATACAGATCGCTGCGCGCGTCGGAGACCGTCAGCACGATGATGCGCGCGTCCACGCCTTCGTCGCGCAGGGCCCGCAGCGTGTCCAGCCCGGACATGCCCTTCATGTTCAGATCCAACAAGATCACGTCCGGGGCGTGCTGCAGCGCCAGCGCAACCGCCTCGCTGCCGTTGCCGGCCTCCGCTACCACGCTAAATCGCGCATCCAGTCCCAGCAGTTGTTTGATGCCGCGCCGCATCAACGGATGATCGTCAACGATCATGACTCGGTATTGCTTCATCACCATGAAATATGCTCCCTGTAGCAAGTAAAGCCACTCAAACGCGCCCTGCGGCGTGCTTCACAGTGGGACTGTCTCTTCAAAAATAGCGGCAATCAGCGCCGTAAACCTCCCCGGACGGCCTTCCGCCCGGCGGCAACCGTAACGCAGAATGAACAGCCGTAAGGTCAGGGCGAGAATGTCAGGCAAACCGCCGTGCCGCCGCCGCTTCTGCGCTGAATGTGCAGCGCTCCTCCCAATCGCGCCGCGCGTTCGCTCATGATGGTCAAACCATAATGCCCTTCCGGTTCCTCCAGACTGGCGATGCCGCAACCGTCGTCGGTAATGCTGAAAACGTTGTCGCCTGCGGCGTTGACCTCGCAACACACCGTAATCTCGTCTGCCCCGGCGTGCTTGACGGCATTGAGCACCGCCTCGCGCACGATCTGCAGCGCGTGCACCTGCTGCTGGGCGTTGAGCGCCTGCGAAGACAGCCGACAGTGTAACTGAATCCGCGCGGGGGTTAGCGCTTTTAATGGCTGCAACAGCTGCTCCAGCGCGGCGTTCAGATCCGCCTCCTGAATGTTGAGACGGAAGGTGGCCAGTAGCTCTCTCAACTGGCGATAGGCATCGGCCAGCGTGCGATCGAAATCGTCGATAATGGTCTGCGCCGCCGGATCGGCGGCGCTGCGCCGCAGCAGCGTCAGCTGGATGCGCAGGAACGACAGCGTCTGCGCCAGCGAATCGTGCAGCTCGCGGGCGATGGTCGCACGCTCTTCCATCAACAGCAGATATTGGTGCTGCTTTTGTGCCCGGTTGAAGTAAACGCCGCGGCCCAACATATTGGCCAGGCTCTGCATCAGGTGAGGATGCGGCGGGTGCGCCTCGGGCTGCCAGCGCAACTCGCCCAGCGGCTTGTCGCCCTGGGTGATCGGCAGCGCGTTCCAGGCCTGCGTCGGCGCCGCTTCCCCTTCGCTCAGCCGCCACTGGCCCTGGCCGTCCGCTACGTTCAGCTGGATGCAGCGCAGCCGTTCGCTTTGGCGCACGATGCGCAGCACATTTTCGAACGCCTGCTGATCGAGCTGGCGCACGCTCAGCGCCTGCGAGCAGCGATACAGCACCTCAAGCGTTTCATTGGCCTGCTGCAGACGTTGGGTTTTTTCCTGTACCTTCAGCTCCAGCGACTGATAGAGCCGGGCCAGTTCGTCCGACATGGCGCTGAAGGTTTGCGACAGCACGCCGAGCTCGTTCGGCAACGTCACGTCCAACTGCGGGTGGCGAAAATCCCCTTGTTGCACGCGCTGGCTGGCGTCGACCAGATGCTGCAGCGGGGTGACCACCTGGCGGCGCATGAAACGAATGCAAAACAGCACCAGACCGATGATGGCGGCGTAACCCAGCACGCTGACGGCGGCCACCAGGGTCAGTTTCAGTTCGGAATAGCGCTGCAGGGCAGACACGAAATGGTCAACGCGATTGACATGGCCGGCGACCTCCGCCCGATAGGCGATCGCCTGCCCGTTGCGGATCTGCCGCTCCATCGTTTGCCACGCCTGTTGCAGCGCCTGGTAATGGTTGCGCACCTCGGCCGGTACGTAGAAGCGCGCCAGTTTTTGCAGCGCCGGCGCCTGCAATGACTGCCGGTATTGCTGCAGGTGCAGCTCCAGTTCTGGGCTCTGTTGGTCGAGATCGAAGGCCAACCGGTAGCTTTGCATGCGCAGCGAACCGGCGATATTGATCGCTTCGGCATCACTCTGGCTGCCGGCGACGGTGGTCAACGCCAACCCGGTGGCGAGCACCGACAGTATCACGATGCCGAACAGTGCTTTGGCCAGGCTGCCGGTCACGGAACGTTTAACAAGCAATCAAGGATCCTTCTCTCAGGTAGGGCGCGTCGCCAGTTTCATTCGAAAGCAAAACTATAACTTTTGCAACTAAAATGCACCGCGATTTGTATCAAGTTGTCAACAAAACGGGAACAATTGTGGTTGTGTAATCAAATGAATAGCGAAACGCCCATCGATTTTCAGCGGCGGGCCGGTTTCCTCTGACGATTTGTCTTTGGGGGGCGAATCGCACTGGGTTTTATGCAATCTCATGCGCCTGAGCGCGACTTATTTTTCATTATTTTAAGCAATGTTAAGTCCCGGCTTGTCCGGCGGGGCGCGGTGTGATTTTTGTTGCAAATCGTCTGCCGCGGCGCGGCCTAATCGCGGTATGATCTTCACGTTGTCACGCAAGGGAAAAGGGTTATGTCGTCGAAAATTGAGAATGTGAAGAAAGAGCTGCTGTCGGACAACTGGTATGTGCTGCACAAGTACACGTTCGATCTGAAACGCAAAAACGGCGGTTCGGTGCAACAGGTGCGCGAGGTCTACGATCGCGGCAACGGCGCCACCATTTTGCTGTATAACCGCGCCAAGGGCACGGTGGTGCTGACCAACCAGTTCCGCATGCCGACCTATGTCAACGGCAACGAGAGCGGCATGCTGCTCGAGGCCTGCGCCGGCTTGCTGGACGCCGACTCTCCGGAGCAGTGCGCGCGCCGCGAAGCGGTGGAGGAGACCGGTTTTCAGGTCAGCGAGGTGAAGAAAATCTTCGAAGCCTACATGTCGCCGGGCGGCGTGACCGAGATCGTGCACTTCTTTATCGCCGAATACCATGACGATGAGCGGCGCGCGGCCGGCGGCGGCATTGAAGATGAAGATATTGAGGTGATCGAACTGCCGTTTCGCGACGCGGTGGCGATGATCGCCGATGGCCGGATCAAAGACGGCAAGACCATCATGCTGCTGCAGTATTTGCAGATTCATCGGGTGATGGAATAAAAAAAGCTGGTCATGATGACCAAGGCGGTTCAGTTAAGCCTGAGTGGCATTTTTTATCCAGCCTCTGGGCGTTCTGTGCAGGGGAATTGCCGTAAATGTCCCGCATTTCTCTGTGGCCAATATGAACGGCAATTGGAGGGGCCGATGGCGCGGCCCCTCCACCCGCGCCTTTGCTTAACACCGTCTGTCCGCTATGCGGATACCCTCGCCGCGTCTGCGTTGTCTGGCGGGTCGGCTGCGACAAACGTCCCTGTTAGTCTCGCCTCAACGGCCTTCCCTGGCCGGTTGCCCCTGACAACGCCGTCTTGCTCGGCAGCCGGTGAT
>NZ_JADNRO010000014.1:0-120150 GCF_019913725.1 Serratia sp. EWG9 | reverse complement strand
CCCACCTGACCCCATGCCGAACTCAGAAGTGAAACGCCGTAGCGCCGATGGTAGTGTGGGGTCTCCCCATGCGAGAGTAGGACACTGCCAGGCATCAAATAAAGCCGAAAGCCCTGAACTGACGTTCAGGGCTTTTTGCTATGTGCAATACGTAAAAAAGCGCAGCTACGCTGCGCCTTTCAACCACTCGACAATAAAGTCGGCGATGCTTTCCGGTTGATTGAGATCCAGCTGCTTAGCCGAAATGGATAGCGGTCGATCGCTGGCTATCGCGACGACAAACTGATCCAGCATGTCTTCCAACGGTCTGCCGATCTCGGCCCGATAAAGCAGGATCTTGCTGACCGGCTCATGTTTGAACCCTTCCACCAGAATCAAGTCGACCTTATCGGCGTCAAAGCGCCCAGCCAGATAGCGCAGATCCAAAGGTTGTTGCTCCGGCGTTTCGGTCATTAATGCCCAGCGGCGATCGCTGGCGACCAGCGTTTGCTCGGCGCCTGCTTTACGCAGCTCATAGCTGTCTTTACCCGGCGTATCCACATCCATGTCGTGATGCGTATGTTTGATCAGTCCAATCCTTACCTGGCGTTGTTTCAGTAACGGGATCAGTTGTTTGAGCAGGGTCGTTTTCCCCGTTCCGCTGTAGGCGCCGATGGCCAGCAAGGGAGGCAATGAACGATTCATTTTTTGAGCTCTCGCGTTTGTTGCCAATTCAGGCAGTCAGCCGGCGTATTCAGGTTATGAAATGCCGCTTGCTGCCCGCTGAACACTACGCGTTGTGCGCCAATTTGATGCAAGAACAGCATCAGCTTGCGTTCACCGCGCGCCAGATAGTCGGCCAGCTGCGGCGCTATTTGGCTATGCAGTAACGCCAGCGTGGGGTGATCTCGTTCACCATCGCTGGCAAAGGCCGCCTGCGCCGCGCCTTTTTGCTGCCATAGCTGAGCGACTAAGTCGGCGGGAAAGTCGGGGACATCACAAGGGACGAAGACCACCCATTCGCTGGGAGCCTGTTTGAGCCCGGCCAGCATGCCGGCCAGCGGCCCGGCGAAATCGGGCGTCAGATCGCCAATCACCGGCAAACCGCTCGCCTGGTAACGTGCCTGATTGCGATTGGCGCTGATGGCGACGGAAGCCACCTGCGGGCGTAACCGAGCCAATACGTGTTGATAGAGTGCGATCCCGCCAATCGACACCAGGCCTTTGTCTTCACCGCCCATGCGCGTGGCCCGTCCGCCGGCCAAAATGACGCCGCTGATTTCTTTATGCATCTCGTTTATCCCGCCTTGTCGATGCGCTGATTGTAGCGCTAAAGCCGGCGCGACATCAGGATTTACCTTTATTGACAAGCCGGTTCTTTCACTGCGTGGGTAAGCCTGTTACTTTGTGAGTTTATTCATGCTATTGGACGATATTGAGATGAAAACGCATCGCGTAAACGAGTTGATCGAGCTGTTGCACCCGGCCTGGCAGGAAGATCCCGATCTCAATTTGATGCAGTTTTTGCAAAAGCTGGCGAAGGAAGCGGGCTTCCAGGGCGAGTTGTCCGAGTTGAGCGACGATATTCTTATTTACCATCTGAAAATGCGCGGCAGCGCCGGCACAGATCAGATCCCGGGCCTGAAGAAAGACTACGAAGAAGATTTTAAAACGGCGTTGCTGCGTGCTCGCGGCGTTATCAAGGATTGATCCTCGTGCGGTGCGAGAAAGCATAGCGCGTGAAATGCGCCATTAATGCTACTATTTCTCATTCCCGGCACCGTGCTGTCAGCGATCAAACGAACGTTATGAATAACTCAGCTTTTAATTTCGACACCCTTTCGCCAGATTTGATCATGGACGCGCTAGAAGGGATTGGCCTGCGCGTCGATTCCGGCCTGACGGCGCTGAACAGCTATGAGAACCGCGTCTATCAGTTTATGGACGAGGATCGTCGACGCTACGTGGTGAAGTTTTACCGCCCGGAGCGCTGGAGCGCCGCACAAATCGGTGAGGAACATCAGTTCGCTCTGGATCTGGCCGGCGCGGAGATCCCGGCGGTGGCGCCGTTGGCGCTGCAAGGCGCTACGCTGCATACGCACGGCGGTTTTTTCTTTGCCCTGTTCCCCAGCGTGGGGGGCCGGCAATACGAGATAGACAATCTGGAGCAGTTGGAATGGGTAGGCCGTTTTCTGGGGCGTATCCATCAGGTCGGCGGCGAGCGTTTGTTTGCCGAGCGGCCAACCATGGGGATTGAAGAGTATCTTGTTGCCCCGCGTCAGGCGCTGGCCAATTGCGAGCTGTTGCCGGCGGCTCAGCGTGATGCCTTTCTGCAGGCGACGGATAACCTGATTGCGGCGATCAAGCCACACTGGCATCTGAACTGGCAGCCGCGGCGTTTGCACGGCGATTGCCATCCGGGCAATATTCTGTGGCGCGATGGCCCGCTGTTCGTCGATCTTGATGACGCGCGCAACGGCCCTGCGGTTCAGGATCTGTGGATGCTGTTGCACGGCGAACGTCGCGACCAACTGATGCAGCTGGACGTTTTGCTGGAGGCGTACGGCGAATTTGCCGAGTTCGATCAGCGCGAGCTGGCGTTAATTGAGCCACTGCGGGCGATGCGTATGGTGTATTACCTGGCCTGGGTCGCTCGCCGTTGGCAGGATCCGGCCTTCCCTAAGAGTTTTCCGTGGATGGCGGAGTCTGATTTCTGGTTATCTCAGACTGCGGCGTTTAATGAACAGGTTAAGCTGTTGCAGGAGCCTCCTCTGCAGCTGACGCCAATGTATTGAAGCTTTAACACAATGGAGAGTTTAGTCTTATGAAAAAAATATGGTTGGCGCTCGTTGGCATGGTGATGGCATTCAGCGCCTCGGCGGCACAGTTTAGCGATGGCACTCAGTACGTGACCCTGGACAAGCCGGTGACCGGTGAGCCGCAGGTGCTGGAGTTCTTCTCCTTTTACTGCCCACACTGCTACCAGTTTGAGCAGGTCTATCACGTGTCCGAGAACGTAAAAAAAGCGTTGCCTGCCGGCACCAAAATGACCAAGTACCACGTGGAGTTCCTGGGGCCGTTGGGCAAACAGCTGACTCAGGCGTGGGCGGTCGCGATGGCGCTGGGCGTGGAAGACAAAGTAAGCCCGCTGATGTTTGAAGCGGTGCAGAAAACCCAGACCGTGCAAACGCCGGACGATATCCGTAACGTCTTCGTGAAAGCGGGCGTAACCGCCGCAGATTATGACGCGGCCTGGAACAGCTTCGTGGTGAAATCTCTGGTGGTTCAACAGGAGAAAGCCGCAGAAGATCTGCAGCTGCGCGGCGTGCCGGCGGTATTCGTCAACGGCAAATACATGGTTAAAAACGATGGCCTGGACACCAGCTCGATGGACGCTTACGTGAAGCAGTTCGCCGATGTGGTTAAATTCCTCAGCCAGCAGAAATAAGCCTGATTCAACATGAAAAACGCCGGCATCGCCGGCGTTTTTTTATCCGTATTGCCGCTTCAATTTATCCAGCAACCGGTCTTTTTCCTGCCACAGCGTATTCAGCCACAGCTGGAAGCGCCGCTTGAACTGTTTATCGTTGAAATAATCACCGTGCAGGGTTTCATCGATCGGTAGCGTCTCTATTCTCACCACGATACGCGTCAGGCGGCCGCACAGCATATCCAGAAAGGGCCGCTGGTTATTTTCCGGATAAAGCAGGGTGACGTTCAACACTTTGTCGAACTGATTGCCCAGCGCGCTAAGGGTAAACGCGATGCCGGCAGCTTTGGGCGCCAGCAAATTGCGATAAGGTGAATTGCTTTTAATTTTCTTGGCTTCGGTGAAGCGTGAGCCTTCGACGAAATTGACGATGGTGGTTGGGCGCTGGCGGAATTTTTCGCAGGAACGGCGCGTCGTTTCGATATCCTTGCCGCGTTTTTCCGGGTGCTTGAGCAAATAGGCGCGGGAGTAACGCTTCATGAATGGCATGTCCAGCGCCCAGCAGGCCAGGCCGACAAACGGCACCCAGGCGAGCTGCTGTTTGAGGAAATACTTATTCATTGGAATATGATTTCTGAACAGCACGCATAACACGACAATGTCTGACCAACTTTCGTGGTTGCTGATCAGCAGATACCAGTTTTTGCGATCCAACCCTTCCAGCCCTTCAATATCCCAACGCAATTGCCCGTTAATGCGCAATAACAGCGCCAGCCCTTGGCACCAACACCACATCATGAAATCGGCGAAAGCGAGATATATCGCCAAACGGCGGGAATGGGCACCACGAGTTTCACGATGCCGGCCAGCGTGATGGGGATGGAGCATAACACCGTCACCAGAATGGTAAGTATGACGGAAATGATAAAGATAACAGGCGTTAACAATCTTGGCATGATTATGGGCTGACGGTTGGTGGGAACATCGTTGCATGCCAAAGCGCATGAACAAAAACGCATTTTAACAGAAATCGCCGGGGTAAAGCGCCGCTTAAAATCACTGTTTTTCGTCTCATCGGATAACCATTTGCTGAGTTTTCGTGCAACTTGTCCAGCTTGTGCTATGGTAATTGAGGCGCCGAATTTGATTAATAGTGCGATTAAAATCCGGCGAAAGTTATATCCACAAATCCAATGAAAGCCAATAATTAAGCGTCGCCGGAATTCGTTCTTTTAACGCGGTGATTTAAATAGGAATTTTATTCGCCGTTATAACGATAATCGCAGCGTTATAATTCGGTCTCTTTTCTATGCACAAAGTTATCCACAGGTAAGATCTTGCGGATCCTCGCGCACAATCACATCATTTTCGTCCGCAATGCACGCTAAGGTTCGTCTCCGGCGGCCAGCTATGGCATGCTTACCCCTATGTCCGATCACGATAAAGAAACGCTATGGCCCAGATTGCAGAAAACCCACTAATCCTGGTTGACGGTTCCTCTTACCTCTACCGCGCTTATCACGCCTTCCCGCCGCTGACCAATTCGGCGGGCGAGCCGACAGGCGCGATGTACGGCGTGCTGAATATGCTGCGCAGTCTGCTGTTGCAGTATCAACCGAGCCACGTTGCCGTGGTGTTTGATGCCAAAGGGAAGACCTTCCGCGATGATCTGTTCGCTGAATACAAGTCGCACCGGCCGCCGATGCCGGACGATCTGCGCGCGCAGATCGAGCCGCTGCATAACATGGTCAAGGCGATGGGCCTGCCGCTGTTGGTGACGCCCGGCGTAGAGGCGGATGACGTCATCGGTACGCTGGCGCTGGAGGCCGAAAAGGCCGGCCACGCGGTGCTGATCAGCACCGGCGACAAAGACATGGCGCAGCTGGTGACGCCGAACGTCACCTTGATCAACACCATGAACAACACGATCCTCGGCCCGCAGGAAGTGTGCGACAAATACGGCATTCCGCCGGAGCTGATCATCGACTTCCTGGCCCTGATGGGCGATTCATCGGACAACATTCCCGGCGTGCCGGGCGTGGGCGAGAAAACCGCCCAGGCGTTGCTGCAGGGTATCGGCGGCCTGGATGCGCTGTACGGCAATCTGGATAACATCGCCACGCTGAGCTTCCGCGGCGCCAAAACCATGGCGGCCAAGCTGGAACAGAATAAAGAGGTCGCGTACCTCTCCTATAAGCTGGCGACGATCAAAACCGACGTCGAGCTGGATCTGACCTGTGCGGACCTGACGGTCTCCGCGCCGGATGTCGACACGCTGCAACAGCTGTTCAAACAGTACGAGTTCAAACGCTGGCTGGCGGACGTAGAAGCCGGCGTCTGGTTGGAAAACAAGAAAGGCGCGGGCGCGAAAGCTGCCGGCGCCGCCAAACCAGCCGTAGCCGCGGAAGCGCCGAAAGCGCTGGCGGAGGCCAAGCTGTCTCAGGACGGTTATGTCACCATCCTGGACGAAGCGACCTTTACCGACTGGCTGGCGCGGTTGAAAAAAGCCGACGTGTTTGCCTTCGATACCGAAACCGATGGCCTGGATACCCTGACCGCCAATCTGATCGGCCTGTCCTTTGCGATCGCGCCGGGCGAAGCGGCTTATTTGCCGGTGGCGCACGATTATCTGGATGCGCCGGCGCAGCTGGATCGCGCTTACGTGCTGGAGGCGCTCAAGCCGCTGCTGGAAGACGAGAAAGCGCTCAAGGTCGGGCAAAATCTGAAGTTCGATATGAGCCTGCTGGCGCGTTATGGCATCGAGATGCGCGGCATCGCCTACGACACCATGCTGGAGTCCTATGTGCTGGACAGCGTCGGCGGCCGTCATGATATGGACAGCCTGGCCGATCGTTATCTTGGCCACAAAACCATCACTTTCGAAGAGATCGCCGGCAAGGGCAAGAACCAGCTGACGTTCAATCAGATCGCGCTTGAGCAGGCGGCGCCATACGCTGCCGAAGACGCCGATGTCACGCTGCAGCTGCATCTGGCGATGTGGCCGCAGCTGAAACAGAGCGCGGAACTGCTGACGGTGTTCAACGAGATTGAAATGCCGCTGCTGCCGGTGCTGTCGCATATCGAACGCACCGGGGTGCTGATCGATCCGGCCATTTTATCGGCCCACTCCCAGGAGCTGGCCAAGCGTCTGGCTGAGCTGGAGGCGCAGGCCCACGAGCTGGCGGAAGAGCCGTTCAACCTGGCGTCGACCAAGCAGCTGCAGGCTATCTTGTACGAAAAACAAAAGCTGCCGGTGCTGAAGAAAACCCCGGGCGGGGCGCCATCCACCAACGAAGAAGTGCTGGCCGAGCTGGCGCTCGACTACCCGCTGCCGAAGGTGATTCTGGAATACCGCGGCCTGGCGAAGCTGAAGACCACCTATACCGACAAGCTGCCGCTGATGATCAATCCGGTCAGCGGGCGGGTGCATACCTCGTACCATCAGGCGGTGACCGCCACCGGCCGCCTCTCCTCGAGCGATCCGAACCTGCAGAACATCCCGGTGCGCAACGAAGAAGGGCGGCGCATTCGCCAGGCCTTTATTGCGCCGGAAGGCTACCGCATTGTCGCGGCCGACTACTCGCAGATCGAGCTGCGCATCATGGCGCATCTGTCTCAGGATGAAGGGCTGCTGAAGGCCTTTGCCGAAGGGAAAGACATTCACCGCGCCACGGCGTCGGAAGTTTTCGGCGTGCCGTTGGATAAAGTGACCGGCGAGCAGCGCCGCAGCGCCAAGGCGATTAACTTTGGTTTGATTTACGGCATGAGCGCCTTCGGCCTGGCGCGTCAGCTGGGGATCCCGCGTGGGGAAGCCCAGCGCTATATGGATCTCTACTTCGAACGTTACCCGGGCGTGCTGGATTACATGGAGCGCACCCGTCAGCAGGCCTCCGAGCAGGGCTATGTCAGCACGCTGGACGGCCGCCGTCTGTATCTGCCGGACGTACGCTCCAGCAACGCCATGCGCCGCAAGGCGGCCGAGCGCGCGGCCATCAACGCCCCGATGCAGGGCACGGCGGCCGATATCATCAAGCGTGCGATGATCGAGGTCGACGCCTGGCTGCAGGGGCAGGAGAAGCCGTTGGTGCGCGCGATCATGCAGGTGCACGATGAATTGGTGTTCGAGGTGCACGAGTCGGTGATCGACGAAGCCAGCCAACGTATCCGCCAACTGATGGAAGGCAGCATGACGCTGGCGGTGCCGCTGAAGGTCGATGTGGGCGTCGGCATGAACTGGGATGAAGCGCACTGATCGCCGGGTTATCGCCTTATGCGCTAACTGGCGAGAAGCTAAGCACTTTTCGTAATTAAGCTACAAGATGCGGCGATAGTTTCCCCAACTTCGCCGTTCTTGCGTCTCAAATTGTGTAAGTAAACTACAAAAAATTCTTTTGCCCTGCGAAAAAATGATGTAGAGTTACAGGCGTAGGGTACAGAGGTAAGATGTTCTATCTTTCAGACCTTTTACTTCACGTAATCGGATTTGGCTGAATATTTAGCCGCCCCAGTCAGTATTGACTGGGGCGTTTTTTATTGTAAAAACAGCAGCAAACCATACGTTTTTCCTATCGCTCGGCCACGCTTTTCATTTCAGCTTCCGCTCCCTCAATCCGCGTAATTCGGCGAAACAAGCCCGTTTTGGCGATAAGCCTTTATGATAGCTTTATTTCAAAAATGTAATTAGATAACGAAAAATCCCGCCTGCGGCCGATCTGCGGGCATAAAAAAGCCGATGCGGCGAGGCATCGGCTCAAACGTGCGATCAGGGCTTATTCGCCGATGTCCTCTTCCGGCAGCACTTCCGGCGGGATCTCGTTAAACCAGGTGTCCAGCTTCTGGCGCAGCTTGTCGACGCCGATCTTTTTCAGCGATGAGAAGGCTTCGACCTGGATATCCCCCATAAACGGCAGCACCGCTTCACGCACCATGTTGAGCTGCGCCTTGCGTGCGCCGGAGGCCAGCTTGTCGGCCTTGGTCAGCAACACCAGCACCGGCGTGCCGACGTCGACCGCCCACTGGATCATCTGTTGGTCGAGATCTTTCAGCGGATGGCGGATATCCATCAGCACCACCAGCCCTTTCAGGCTGTTGCGCATCTGCAGGTATTCGCCCAGCGCGCGTTGCCATTTGCGCTTCATTTCTTCCGGCACTTCGGCGTAGCCATAACCCGGCAGGTCAACCAGACGAATGCCGTCTTCCACTTCGAACAGGTTAATCAGCTGGGTGCGCCCCGGCGTCTTACTGGTGCGCGCCAGGCTTTTTTGGTTGGTCAGCGTATTCAGCGCGCTGGATTTACCGGCGTTGGAACGGCCGGCAAAGGCGACTTCAATTCCTGCATCCCCCGGAAGATGGCGAATATCGGGTGCGCTGGTGACGAAATGGGTCACATGATAGTTGTAGTTCTTGCTGGTCAAAATTTTTCGTCTCCGTGAGGATGGCTAACTGGTTGGCGATTATAACTGCATCAGCGGTAAAAATGGCGTGTTTCTCCGTTTTTAAGCGGCGGGGCGCGATAAAACGACGGTTAAGCTGCTCGTACGTTGTGAGACATTTGCCATTCGAATCGCGGGTAATGTCGCTTTATTCGAAAGCGATATTTCTGTTTCTTTTTTAAAAACAATGTGTTGTTTTTTCGTTGTGTGGAAATGTCAGTCAAATCGGCCTCCGGTGCCTTGAGCCTTCGCAACAATAACGTAAAGTACTCGTTAACGCAGGGTTGCGCAGGATTAGGGAACATCCGGGAAGGATGACAAATCTCAGGGAATGCACAGGGCGTGCAATGAGTGCCAGGATGAACGCAAAAGGAAGTGACCCTTTCGCACCGGAATAGGCGGCAGGCACATCGGATGGTGAAGTATCGGCAGTTTGGATGCCCGCAGGAAGCGCGCTCGGGAAGAGCGGATGCGAATGGATTGCGCCATGGACGATTTTCCTTTCAGGATGAAGGACGTAGTGGCAGGGAATGCGGTTATAGCAGAAGGAAAAACCGGGATGTTGCATGTACGCAAGGAGCGCGTAACAGGAATACCCTTCGCAAGAAGGTGCGAAATAGGCGGCAGGTTTAACCTGCCGCCTTTTTTCTTTGTCCGCTTTCTGCTAGATTCCGCCGCAATTCTATACTGAATCTACATACCTAAGAGCACACGCTATGAACCAGCCATCAAAAGCACCTCGCGGCAGCGCGGCGAAGTCAAAAACGAAAAAGAAAAGCCGTATGGAGCTCGATCAGGAAGCGCGTGAGCGCAAACGCCTGAAAAAACGCCGCGGCCACGCTTCCGGTTCGCGCACTCAGGTCGAGTCCGGCAGCCAGAAAAACAAATCGGCGGCGGAAGCCAAAGATCCGCGTATTGGCAGTAAAGTGCCGGTTGCGCTGGTGGTCGACGAAACCAAAGTGAAGGCCAAACCGCAGCCGAAGCCAAAGGCTGAAGCAAAACCGCGCCTGTCGCCGGAAGAAGAGCTGGCGAAGCTGGAAAATGACGAACGTCTGAACGCGCTGCTGGATCGCATCGACGATGGCGAAACGCTGAACGCGCAAGAGCAGGCGTATGTCGACAAGACGCTGGATCGCATCGATGTGCTGATGGACGTGCTGGGCATCGAGCTGGGCGATGAAGACGACGAGGAAGAAGAAGAGAAGCAGGAAGATATTCTGAAGCTGCTGAAAGGCGGCAACCCGAAGGACGCTTTTTAACGCGCCATGTGGCTGATCCCGACAATAGCCCTACTCTTGATGTGTTATCTGCTGTGGTTATTCGGTAAACTATGGCGGCTGTCTAAGCGCAAAGCGCGTTTTCGCAGCGCTTCCGTGGCCAGACAGCGCAGACAACCGCCTCTCTCCCGGCCCGGTAGAAAAAGATATCGGAAGGAGTGAGCATGTCAGAGCAGACGATTGTCTGGGATTTGGCCCTGATCCAAAAATATAACTACTCAGGGCCGCGTTATACCTCATACCCCACGGCGCTGGAGTTTAACCAGCGCTACGACGAAGCGGCGTTTCAACGCGCCGCGGCGCGCTACCCTGAGCGCCCGCTGTCGCTGTACGTGCATATCCCTTTCTGCCATAAGCTGTGCTACTTCTGCGGCTGCAACAAACTGGTGACGCGTCAGACGCACAAGGCCGATGAATACCTGAATGTCCTGGCGCAAGAGATCGCCAGCCGTGCGCCGCTGTTCGCCGGCCGCAAGGTTGGCCAGATGCACTGGGGCGGCGGTACGCCAACCTACCTGGACAAAGCGCAAATCAGCCGGCTGGTGGCGCTGCTGCGCGAACATTTTGATTTTCTGCCCGATGCGGAGATGTCGATCGAAGTCGATCCGCGCGAGATAGCGCTGGATGTGCTCGATCATTTACGCGCCGAAGGCTTTAACCGCCTGAGCATGGGGGTGCAGGATTTCAACAAGCAGGTGCAGGCGTTGGTCAACCGCGAGCAGGATGAAGCCTTTATCTTCGCCCTGATCGAGCGGGCCAAAGTGCTGGGCTTCCGCTCGACCAATATTGATCTGATCTACGGCCTGCCGAAACAGACGCCGGAAAGCTTCGCCTTCACGCTGCAGCGGGTGGCTGAACTGAATCCCGATCGCCTCAGCGTGTTCAACTACGCGCATATGCCGAATTTATTCGCCGCCCAGCGCAAAATCAAAGACGCCGATCTGCCCAGCGCGCAGCAGAAGCTGGATATCCTGCAGCAGAGCATCGCGTTCCTGACTGACGCCGGCTATCAGTTTATCGGCATGGATCACTTTGCACGCCCGAACGATGAGCTGGCGATTGCGCAACGCGAAGGCAAGCTGCACCGCAATTTCCAGGGCTACACCACCCAGGGCGACAGCGATCTGCTGGGGTTGGGCGTGTCGGCCATCAGCATGCTCGGCGACAGCTATGCGCAGAACCAGAAAGAGCTGAAGCGTTACTATGAGAGCGTACCGGCGCAGGGCAACGCCCTGTGGCGCGGGTTGGCGCTGACGGACGACGATTGCCTGCGGCGCGATCTGATCAAAACGTTGATCTGCAACTTCCGGTTGGCGTATCAGCCGCTTGAACGGCAATACGGCATCGATTTCACCGCTTACTTCGCCGAAGACCTGCAGCTGCTGGCGCCGTTTGAACGCGATGGGCTGGTGGAGCGCGACGAGCAAGGCATTCGCGTCACGCCGCGCGGGCGGTTGCTGATCCGCAATATCTGCATGTGCTTCGACCGTTATCTGCGGCAACAGGCGCGCAGCCAGCAGTTCTCTCGGGTGATCTGAGGATGAAAAAACAGCCGCTGATGCGGCTGTTTTTTTAACTGAAGAAGTTAATCAGCGCGGCGCACAACACCGCGGCGACCGCCGCCTGCGGGGTGTGGCTGGCGGCGGAGCCCAGCTCCGCGCCCTGAGAAATGAATACGATGAATGAGTCCAGCATCGTCAACCTCCAGAGTGTGCGACACGATCATACTGCGCCCGCACCGGCTGTAAAGTCTGCGGTTGGCGTTTTTTTGTGCGCTGGGCTGCGTTTTTTATCATCAACCTCAGCGCCTATTCCATGCCCAGTTCTTTGAGCTTGCGGGTCAGGGTATTGCGCCCCCAGCCCAGCAGGCGTGCGGCTTCCTGTTTGTGCCCCTGGGTGTGACGCAAGGCGGTGGTGAGCAGTGTACGCTCCATCTCCGGCTGCGCTTCCGACAGCAGATTTTGATGACCGGAACGCAGCGCGCGATCGGCCCACTGCGCCAGCAGCGTGGCCCAGCTGTCCGGCAGGCTGTGGCTGGGGCTCTCCGGTGCGGCGGTTTCGAACAGTTCGCTCGGCAGATCCTGAATCAGCACCTCTTGCCCGGCGGCCATCACCGTCAGCCAGCGGCAGGTATTCTCCAGCTGGCGCACGTTCCCCGGCCAAGGCAGGCGGGTCAGCGCGGTTTCGGTTTCCGGATGCAGGTTCTTGGCCTCTACGCCCAGCTCCTTGGCGGCGATCTGCAGGAAGTGGCGCGCCAGCCGCGGGATGTCTTCCCGGCGCTCGCGCAGCGGCGGCAGGTGTACGCGGATCACGTTCAGGCGGTGGAACAGATCCTCGCGGAACTTGCCTTCCTGTACCCGCAATTCCAGGTTCTGGTGCGTGGCGGCGATGATGCGCACGTCGACCTTCACCGGCGCATAGCCGCCGACCCGGTAAAACTGGCCGTCCGCCAGCACCCGCAGCAGGCGCGTTTGCACGTCGAGCGGCATATCGCCGATCTCGTCGAGGAACAGCGTGCCGCCGTCGGCCTGTTCAAAGCGCCCCTGACGGATTTGGTTCGCGCCGGTGAAGGCGCCTTTCTCGTGGCCGAACAGCTCGGACTCGATCAGATCCTTGGGAATAGCGGCCATGTTCAGGGCGATGAACGGCGACTTGGCGCGCGGGCTGTGGCGGTGCAGCGCATGCGCCACCAGTTCCTTGCCGGTGCCGGATTCGCCGTTGATCAGCACGCTGATTGACGAACGCGACAGCCGGCCGATGATGCGAAACACGTCCTGCATCGCCGGCGCTTCGCCGATGATGTCCGCCGCCGGATCGCTGGCCGGCTGGCTGCGCACCGGCTGCTGCTGCTCTTGATAATGGCTGATGGCGCGCTCGACCAGCGCCACCGCTTCGTCGATGTCGAACGGTTTCGGCAGGTAGTCGAAGGCCCCGTGCTGATAGGCGCTGACGGCCGCATCCAAATCCGAATGCGCGGTCATGATGATCACCGGCAGCATCGGGTGGCGCTGTTTGATCTGCTTGAGCAGCGCCAGACCATCGATGCCCGGCATGCGGATATCGGACAGCAACACGTCGGGAGTTTGCGTGGCCAAGGCTTCCAGCACGTCATTGCCGCCTTCGAAGGTGGCGCAGCTCATGCCCGCGCCGGTGAGCGCGCGCTCAAGCACCCAGCGGATGGAGCTATCGTCATCGACGATCCAGACTATCCCTCGTTGCATTGCAAACCTCACTGACGAATGGGCAGGTAGACCGAGAATTCGGTATGACCTGGCCAACTGTTGAACTCAATTTTTCCGCAATGCTGATCGATCAGATTGCGGGCGATGGATAATCCCAGGCCGGTACCGCCTTCACGGCCGCTGACCATCGGGTAGAACAGCGTGTCCTGCAGCTGCGCCGGCACGCCGGGGCCGTCGTCTTCGACATCGATACGCGCCGCCAGGCGATAGCGGGTGCCGTGCAACGTTATCTGAAACGCGGTGCGGGTGCGCAGCGTAATGGTGCCGCCCGCCTCGCCCAAGGCCTGCAGCGCATTGCGGGTGATGTTCAGCAGCACCTGTTCTATCTGATCCGGGTCGTGGGCCATTTCCGGCAGGCTGGGATCGTAGTCGCGCACCAGCGTGACGTTATCCGGCATTTCCAGCGACACCAGCTGGCAGACGCGCTCCGCGACCTGATGGATGCTCTGGGTGATGTGCTGACCGGGGCGCTGCGGCCCGAGCAGACGATCCACCAGATTGCGCAGCCGATCGGCCTGCTCAATGATCACCTTGGTGTATTCGGTCAGCGCCGGATCGGGCAGCGCTTTGGCCAGCAGCTGCGCTGCGCCGCGCAGGCCGCCCAGCGGGTTTTTAATCTCGTGCGCCAAACCGCGTACCAGATCGCGGGCGGCCACCTGTTGGGCATGTTGCAGCTGTTCCTGGCTCAGGCGGCGCTGATTGTCCATCGGCGCCAGCTCGACCAGGATATAGCCTTCCGGCAGCGCCTGAGCGGTCAGGGAAAGAATATGCGCGCGGCCATCGACCACCAGGGTCACTTCGTTGTCGGTGAAGCCCTGACCGGCGCGCAGGCTTTCACGCATCAGAGAGACGTTCAGCGAAAAATAGCCGAGCAGATCGGGCAGCGGCGTGCCGAACAGCTTGCGGGAGCTTTGCGCCAGCAGCTGCTGTGCCGCAGGGTTGGCGTAGTGAACCGCCAGTGAGTCATCCAACAGCAGGATGCTGTTGATGAGTGAATTGAGGATCTGCCCAGCATCGGGCAGCTTGCCAGTTGCCATACAGCAGACTCCTGCACCTTTTTAGTGCATCTATCCTACTCCATCCGGGATCGGCGCGGTATGGAATAGTTTTGCAGAAAATACGGTGGAGAAAAAAACCCATCCGAAGATGGGCTGAAAGTTTCCACGGCAACAAAAAAGCGATAACAAAAATTGTGGGCGCCGTCCGCCTTAGCAGACGGCGCGGGTAGGGCTTAGACGCTGTAGTACAGTTCGAACTCGACCGGGTGTGGCGTCATGCGAACGCGGTCCATCTCTTCTTTGCGCAGTTCGATGTAGGCATCGATCGCATCGTCGGTGAACACGCCGCCGCGGGTCAGGAACTCGCGGTCTTCGTTCAGCGCGGCCATCGCTTCGTCCAGCGAGCCGGCCACTTTTGGGATCTCGGCTTCTTCTTCCGGCGGCAGGTCGTACAGGTTTTTGTCCATGGCGTCGCCAGGGTGGATCTTGTTGATGATGCCGTCCAGGCCGGCCATCAGCAGTGCGGCGAAGCACAGGTATGGGTTAGCCGCCGGATCCGGGAAGCGGGCTTCGATGCGGCGCGCTTTCGGGCTGGCGACCACCGGGATGCGGATGGACGCGGAGCGGTTACGGGCGGAGTAGGCCAGCATCACCGGCGCTTCGTAGCCCGGCACCAGACGTTTGTACGAGTTGGTGGTCGGGTTTGCCAACGCGTTGATCGCCTTGGCGTGCTTGATGATGCCGCCGATGTAGAACAGCGCGGTTTCAGACAGGCCGCCGTATTTGTCGCCGGCGAACAGGTTGGTGCCGTTCTTGGACAGCGACATGTGGCAGTGCATGCCGGAACCGTTGTCGCCGAACATGGGTTTCGGCATGAAGGTCGCGGTTTTACCGAAGGCGTGCGCCACGTTGTGCACCACGTACTTGTAGATCTGAATTTCGTCGGCTTTCTTGGTCATGGTGTTGAAGCGGGTCGCCACTTCGTTCTGACCGGCGGTCGCCACTTCGTGGTGGTGCGCTTCAACCACCAGGCCCATCTCTTCCATGGTCAGACACATGGTGGAACGCAGATCCTGCGAAGAGTCGACCGGTGGAACCGGGAAATAACCGCCTTTCACCGCCGGACGGTGGCCTTTGTTGCCGCCGTCGTATTGAGTGCCGGAGTTCCAGGCGCCTTCGATGTCGTCGATGGCCACGTGGGAACCGCGGATGCTGCTGCCGAAGCGGATGTCGTCGAACAGGAAGAACTCAGGCTCTGGCCCGAACAGCACGGTGTCCGCGATGCCGGAGGAGCGCAGGAAGTCTTCGGCGCGTTTGGAGATGGAGCGCGGGTCGCGATCGTAGCCTTGCATGGTGCCCGGCTCGAGAATGTCGCAGCGAATGATCAGCGTAGGTTCTTCGAAGAACGGATCCAGAACCGCCGTGCTGGCGTCCGGCATCAGTACCATGTCAGATTCGTTGATGCCCTTCCAACCACCGATAGAGGAGCCGTCAAACATTTTGCCTTCTTCGAAGAAGTCGGCGTTTACCTGATGAGCCGGGATAGTCACGTGCTGTTCCTTACCCTTGGTGTCAGTGAAACGCAGGTCTACGAATTTCACTTCATGCTCATTCAGCATCGTCAAAACGTGTTCAGCGGACATACTTAACTCTCCCGGTTTATCATTGTCGTCGTCGTGGAACGAATCTGTGGAACTGGCTTTTTTTCGCCTTGAAAAGACTAAAGCGAAAAGCGTGCCAACTTTTTAAAAAGGCTTTCATCGCCTTTCTGCGCGGGTTTTACCCAGACACAGTATGCACCATCAGCGATAATTTGCACCATTGTGGTGCAATAAGGGTGGGAGTGGGCACTGAAATGGTGCAAAAGTGCAACGATTGCGGCTTTTTGCACCGTGAAAGGGATCACAAACTGACCGGTACGCGGTTGTTTATAAGAGATGGTTGTGATCTTGTTTAGTCCCTCGCTTAATACGTGTACAATAGCGCGCTATTTCTAATGCCCGAGGCAAAGCTGTGATCGAAAATTTGCGTAACATCGCCATTATTGCCCACGTTGACCATGGTAAAACCACCCTGGTTGACAAGCTGCTGCAACAATCCGGTACTTTCGGAGAGCGTGCGGAAGCCACCGAACGCGTAATGGACTCCAACGATTTGGAGAAAGAGCGTGGGATTACCATCCTCGCAAAAAACACCGCCATTAATTGGAATGGTTACCGCATCAACATCGTGGATACCCCAGGACACGCCGACTTCGGCGGTGAGGTAGAGCGCGTGATGTCGATGGTTGACTCGGTGCTGCTGGTTGTGGATGCAATGGATGGCCCTATGCCGCAAACCCGCTTCGTGACCAAAAAGGCGTTCGCCAACGGTCTGAAGCCGATCGTGGTAATCAACAAGGTTGACCGCCCTGGCGCGCGCCCTGACTGGGTTGTGGATCAGGTGTTCGACCTGTTCGTGAACCTCGACGCGACCGACGAGCAGCTCGACTTCCCGATCATCTACGCTTCTGCGCTGAACGGCATCGCCGGCGTCGACCACACCGACATGGCGGAAGACATGACCCCGCTGTATCAGGCGATCGTCGACCACGTGTCTGCGCCGCAGGTTGAGCTGGAAGCGCCATTCCAGATGCAGATCTCCCAGTTGGACTACAACAACTACCTGGGCGTTATCGGCATCGGCCGCATCAAGCGCGGTAAAGTGAAGCCGAACCAGCAGGTCACCATCATCGACAGCGAAGGTAAAACTCGCAACGGTAAAGTGGGTAAAGTGCTGGGTCACCTGGGTCTGGAGCGTATCGACAGCACCCTGGCGGAAGCGGGCGACATCATCGCCATCACCGGCCTGGGCGAGCTGAACATCTCCGACACCATCTGCGACACCAACGCCGTAGAAGCGCTGCCGGCTCTGTCCGTCGACGAACCGACCGTAACCATGTTCTTCAACGTCAACACCTCGCCGTTCTGCGGTAAAGAAGGTAAGTACGTGACGTCGCGTCAGATCCTTGACCGTCTGAACAAAGAGCTGGTGCACAACGTGGCGCTGCGCGTTGAAGAAACCGATGATGCTGACGCCTTCCGCGTATCCGGTCGTGGCGAGCTGCACCTGTCGGTGCTGATCGAAAACATGCGCCGTGAAGGTTTCGAGCTGGCGGTTTCCCGTCCGAAAGTTATCTTCCGTGAAATCGATGGCCGTAAGCAGGAGCCATTCGAGAACGTGACGCTGGATATCGAAGAACAGCATCAGGGTTCCGTGATGCAGGCGATGGGTGAGCGTAAAGCCGACCTGAAAAACATGGATCCGGACGGTAAGGGCCGCGTGCGTCTCGACTACGTGATCCCAAGCCGCGGTCTGATCGGCTTCCGTAACGAATTCATGACAATGACTTCGGGTACCGGTCTGCTGTACTCCACCTTCAGCCACTACGACGACGTGCGTCCGGGCGAAGTGGGCCAGCGTCAGAACGGCGTGCTGATCTCCAACGGCCAGGGCAAAGCGGTCGCGTTCGCGCTGTTCGGCCTGCAGGATCGCGGCAAGCTGTTCCTGGGCCACGGTGCGGAAGTGTATGAAGGCCAGATCATCGGTATTCACTCACGTTCCAATGACCTGACCGTAAACTGCCTGACCGGTAAGAAGCTGACCAACATGCGTGCTTCCGGTACCGACGAAGCGACTACCCTGGTTCCGGCCATCAAAATGACCCTGGAGCAAGCTCTGGAGTTCATCGATGACGACGAACTGGTAGAAGTGACGCCAACCTCGATCCGTATCCGTAAGCGTCACCTGACGGAAAACGATCGTAAGCGTGCCAGCCGCGGTCCAAAAGACGCTTAATCGCTGATTGAGTGTCTCATGCTTAGGGCGCGGCTCTCGCGCCCTGAGTTTTTTCCTCTGTTGTTCCCCGTTTGTGCGGCGCGCTATGCGCTTTTCCGTTCGCTCCCTGTTCAGCTGTTCCTTTTCCCGCTACAGTGAAATCTCACCGGCCCATCAGGAGAGGACTATGCTGTATATCTTTGATTTAGGTAATGTGATCGTCGATATCGATTTCAAGCGTGTGCTGGGCGTGTGGAGCAATTTGAGCGGCACGCCGTTGGCGGTGCTGTCCGATCGTTTCACCATGGGTGAGGTGTTCCAGCAGCATGAGCGCGGTGAAATCAGCGATGAAGACTTCGCCGGCAAACTGTGCGATGAAATGGGCATCGCGCTCAGCTTTGAGCAGTTCGCTACCGGCTGGCAGGCGGTATTCGTCGCGCTGCGCCCGGAGGTGATCGACATCATGCAGCGCTTGCGCAACGAAGGTCACCGGGTGGTGGTGCTGTCGAACACCAACCGTCTGCACTGCAATTACTGGCCGCAGCACTATCCTGAAGTGGCCGCCGCCGCCGATCATCTCTATTTGTCGCAAGATCTCGGCATGCGCAAACCTGAAGCTGACATCTACCGGCATGTGCTGGCCGCGGAAAACACCGCCGCCGCCGACGCGGTGTTCTTTGACGATCACCCGGCGAACGTCCTCGCCGCGCAGGCGCTGGGGATCAAGACGGTGCACGTCACCGATCGCGACGTGGTGCCGGCCTATTTTGCTCAATGAGCGCAGGGCGCGTTAAGCTTAAGGCGTATCAACGGACATCAAGGAGTGACCATGTCGTTTTTCCGCCGCAAGAAGCTGCCTTCTGCGATTAAGCCAAGCGTTACCTTCGGACGGCTGCTGTACCAACGCATCGATCACGATGGCCTGACGATGTTGGCGGGCCATCTCGCCTACGTTTCCCTGCTGTCGCTGGTGCCGCTGGTCACCGTGGTGTTCGCCCTGTTCGCCGCTTTCCCGATGTTTTCCGACATCAGCGAACAGCTTAAGAGCTTTATATTTTCCAATTTCGTGCCGGCCGCCGGCAACGTGATCCAGAACTACCTGGAACAGTTCGTCGCCAATTCCAACAAGATGACCGCCGTCGGCACCTGCGGGCTGATCGTTACCGCGTTGCTGTTGATCTCCTCGGTGGACAGCGTGCTGAACACCATCTGGCGCAGCAAGAACAAACGGCCGATCGTCTTCTCCTTCGCCGTGTACTGGATGGTGCTGACGCTGGGGCCGCTGCTGGTGGGCGCCAGCATGGCCATCAGTTCCTACCTGCTGTCGCTCAACTGGCTGGCGCAGACCGGCGTCAACGGCCTGGTGGATCAGGTGCTGCGCATCTTTCCGCTGATTTTGTCGTGCACCTCCTTCTGGCTGCTGTATTGCATCGTGCCGACGGTGCGCGTGCCGCCCAAAGACGCGCTGATTGGCGCGGTGGTGGCCGGATTGCTGTTCGAGCTGGGTAAGAAGGGATTCGCGCTGTACGTCACCATGTTCCCCTCCTATCAGCTGATTTACGGCGTGCTGGCGGTGATCCCGATTTTATTCCTGTGGGTCTACTGGAGCTGGTGTATCGTGTTACTCGGCGCGGAAATCACCGTGACCATCGGCGAATACCGTGACTACCGCCGGCAGAAGGCGGAGCAACAGGAACAAAAACCAGAAGGGCAGCAGGAATGATTGCGTTGATTCAACGGGTGTTAAACGCCAGCGTCACGGTAGGTGGCGAGACGGTAGGCAAGATTGGCCCCGGTTTGTTAGTGTTATTGGGCGTGGAGCAGGGCGATAACGAGCAAAAAGCGCAGCGCCTGTGCGAACGCGTGTTGGGATACCGCATTTTCGGCGACGAGAACGACAAGATGAACCTCAACGTCCAGCAGGCCGGGGGCAGCGTGCTGGTCGTCTCGCAGTTCACCCTGGTGGCGGACACCCAGAAGGGCATGCGGCCCAGCTTCTCGCGCGGCGCCGCGCCTTTGGTCGCCGATCGGTTGTATCAATATTTTGTTGGCCAGTGCCGCGAACGCGGCGTAGAGACCCAGACCGGCGAGTTCGCCGCCGACATGCAGGTGGCGCTGGTCAACGATGGTCCGGTGACATTCTGGCTACAGGTCTAAGCATTCGGAGAACAGGCGTCTATGTATCACCTACGAGTACCCGTAACAGAGCAAGAACTGAAGGAGTATTACCAGTTTCGCTGGGAAATGCTGCGCAAGCCGCTGCACCAGCCGGTGGGTTCGGAAAAGGATGCCTATGACGCCATGGCCCATCACCAAATGGTGGTGGACGAGGCCGGTAAAATCGTCGCCATCGGGCGGCTGTACATCAATGCCGACAACGAGGCGGCGATCCGTTTTCTGGCGGTAGATCCGACGCTGCAGGATAAAGGGCTGGGGACGCTGGTGGCGATGACGCTGGAGTCCGTCGCGCGGCAGGAAGGCGTGAAGCGGGTGGTGTGCAGCGCCCGTGAAGACGCGGTGGATTTCTTCGCCAAACTGGGCTTCGTCAATCAGGGCGAGATCACCGCGCCGCAGACCACCCCGATCCGTCACTTTTTGATGATCAAACCGGTGGCGACGCTGGACGATATCCTGCATCGCCCCGACTGGTGCGGCCAATTGCAGCAGGCCTGGTATGAACACATCCCGCTGAGCGAAAAGATGGGCGTGCGCATCAGCCAATATACCGGCCAGCGCTTCGTCACCACCATGCCGGAGATCGGCAACCAAAATCCGCACCATACGCTGTTTGCCGGCAGCCTGTTCTCACTGGCGACGCTGACCGCCTGGGGGCTGATTTGGCTGCTGCTGCGCGAGCGCCATCTGGGCGGCACCATCATTCTGGCGGACGCGCACATTCGCTACAGCAAACCGATTACCGGTAGGCCGCGGGCGGTGGCGGATCTCGGCTCGCTGAGCGGCGATTTGGCGCGTCTGGCGCGCGGCCGCCGCGCGCGCGTACACGCCGAAGTGCATCTGTTCGGTGACGAGGACAAGGGCGCAGTGTTCGAAGGCACCTATATGGTGTTGCCGGCCGAGCCGGATGTGCCGTTGGATCAGGGCGGCTCTGAAGCGCTGGAGGAGTAAGGCGGCGGCCCTGCCCTGAGGGCGGGCCGCGCAGTGCACTACGGCAGTTGTTGGTTCACCGCTTGGCCGTCGCCGGCGGTGGCCTGCAGATTGCCTTTCAATGAGGCCTTGAACGGCCCATCGCTGTTCAGCAGCCCTTTCAACTGCAGCTCAAGGTTGCCGTCACCCGTCAGCGGCACCGGCTGCCATCCCCATTGCTGCAAGGTGTTGATCGGTACCGAACGGCCGTGCAGCGTCAGCTGGAACGGCTTGCCCGGCAGCTGATCGACGGTCGCTTTGGCCTCAAGCAACCCATTGGGCATAAAGGCGCTGAGCTCGGTGACGTCGATCTGGTTGGCGTCGGCGTTCAGCGCCAGCGAAGGGCGTCGCACGTCGATTTTGTTGAAGGTGGCCTCGCTGCCGTTCAGGTTCAGCGAACCGGACCAAATGCCCCACTGGTGGTCGCGCGCCAGCAGCAGGTTGCTGCCGTAACCGTCCAGCGCGGTGATCTGGAACGGGAATGCCGGGTTGATATCGATAATCAGATTGCGGTTGGTGGTCAGCTTGGTGACGTACACCTCCGCCAGCCAGTCCGGCAGCGGTTTCAGCCACAGCTCGCGCCAGTCGATCGGCAGGGTGTACTCCAGCGCTGCCATGGCCACTTCATCCAGTTGCAGGCGTTTGCCGGCGCGCAGCCAGTTGCCGGAGGTGCGTAGCAGCCCGCCTTCCCAGCGGGTGGTGAACTGCTGAATGGCGATGCCGGCGGAAGAGAGCCGCAGGGTGGCGATCGGATCGATCAGGTGGAAACCGCCGTTGACCACGTCGCCGGCGTTGAAGTTGAGCGAGCCGTCTTCACTGCGCCAGTCGCCTTTTTCGACGCTGACGTTTTGCAGCGACAGGTCGAGATCGTTAACCGCCCACGCCTTGCCTTCCAGGCGCGCATCGATCAGATCGAAACGCTTGAGGGTGACCGGCGGCAGAGCGGTGAAGCGCCGCATGAATTCCGCCAATGTCATCGGGGTCTGCATGCGCACGCCGCTCAGCCGCAGGCGATCCACCTGCCAGCTGCCGTCGGTGGCGCGGCTGGCCACGCCGGTCAGGTCGCCCTGCGCCAGATCGGCGCCGAAGTTGTTCAACAGCAACTGGCCCTGTTTTTGCTCCCCCTGCACCAACACCTTCGAGGCGGGGATGCCGTTCAGCGTCATCGAACCGGCGCTGAACTGGAACTGGTTGTTGTCCCCCAGCAGATGGCCGGCCAGCGGGCGCCACGGCGTGATGCCGGCATTGACCTGCTGCGCGTTGAGCTGCCACTCGCTATCGTTGGACTGCAGCGCCATGTTGCTCAGTTGCAGCACGTCGGCCTGTACGGGCAGCGCAGCAGCCTGTGGCTGCACGTTCAGCGTGCCGTCGCGCAGCGTGACGCTGTAAAAATAGCGCGGTTCGGTGATTTGGCGCAGGCTGAGGCCGAGATCGACGCGTTTGGCGACCAGCGCCTGAGGTTGGCCGCTGCGCGCCAGCTGCACGTCTTCCAGACCGATCTGGCCCGGCTGATTCCACGAGTGGGTGATTTTTCCTATCGACAGGCGGTATTCGCTGTTGTCGCTGATCCAGGCGCTCAGACGGCCTGCCGCCCAGCGGGTTTGCCCCACCAGATACAGCACCACCGCCGCCAGCACGATCAGCAGCAGCAACGTCAGCAACAGCTTTCCGATAAATTTCATCGTCTACATCCGCATCGGTCAAAAAAGATACCCTGTTTATGCCGCAATTGGCCGGGCATCTCAAGGGCAATGGTCTGATAGACAATAAAAAACGGCCGCAAGCGGCCGTTTGAACGCCAATGGGCGGGTTACTTTTTCTCGTGTTCCTGCGGGAACACCAGGTTCAGCACGATGGCGGTAATGCCGCCGGCGGCGATACCGGAAGAGAGCAGGGTTTTCAGCCAGTCCGGCGCGAACTGCAGGATCAGCGGCTGCTGGGAGACGCCCATGCCGACGGCCAGCGACAGCGCCATGATCATGATGGCGCGCCGGTTCAGGCGTTCGCGCGACACGATGCGCACGCCGGAGGCGGCGATGGTGCCGAACATCACGATGGTCGCGCCGCCCAGTACCGGCTCGGGGATGTGCTGCACGAAGCCGGCCACCGCCGGGAACAGCCCCAGCGCGATCAGCATCAGCGCCACCACGAAGCCGACGTAGCGGCTGGCGACGCCGGTCAGCTGGATCACGCCGTTGTTCTGGCCGAAGCAGGAGTTGGGGAAGGTGTTGAACACCGCCGACAGCATCGAGTTCAGGCCGTTGGCCAGTACGCCCCCTTTCAGACGCTTCATGTACAGCGGCCCGCTGACCGGCTGTTCGGAGACGTCAGAGGTGGCGGTGATGTCGCCGATGGTTTCCAGCGAGGTGACCATAAAGATCAGCATCAGCGGCAGCAACAGGTTCCAGTCGAAGCCCAGGCCGTAATAGAGCGGCGTTGGAATGGTAATCGCCGCCGTCGGCGCCGCCGGAGCGTCGGCGGGCAGCATGTCCATCGCCCAGGCCAGCAGGTAGCCGACCGCCATGGCGATCACCAGCGAAGCGACGCGCAGGTAAGGGTTGCGCTGGCGGTTCAGCAGGATGATGACCGCCAGCACCGCGCCGGCCAGCAGCAGGTTTTTCGGCGAGCCAAAGCTGTGGTCGTTCATCGCGGCATAGCCGCCGCCGATCGAGGTCAGGCCGACCTGAATCAGCGACAGGCCGATGATCATCACCACGATGCCGGAAACCAGCGGGGTGATGATGCGGCGCGCCAGATGCAGCACGCGCGACAGAAAAATTTCGGTGCAGGAGGCGACCATCAGGGTGCCGAACAGCGCGGCCATCATGGTCGGCACGTCGGCGCCGCCGTTTTTCATCGCCAGGCCACCCATGATCAATGGCGAAACGAAGTTGAAGCTGGTGCCCTGAATCGACAGCAGCCCGGAGCCCACCGGCCCCCAGGTTTTGATTTGCAGAATGGAAGCCAGACCGGAAGCGAACAGCGACATGCTGATGATGTGTTGGGTATCCTGCGCCGGCAGACCCAGCGCCTGGCAGATCAGCAGCGCCGGAGTGATCACCGCAACGAACATCGCCAACAGGTGCTGGCCGGCGGCAAACAGCGTTTGCGGCAGCGGCGGGCGGTCTTCGAGGCGATAAATCAGTTCGCTGGCGCGGGGTTCAGAGGCGGTTTGGCGTGCGGCATCAAGCTCGGAGGATGACATGCTCATGGTGTGGCGTTTCCAGATACGGCAAAGCAGGCATTTTAATGCGCCGCCCCGCAAAAGCAAACGGTTGCGCCTAAATATTATGTTGCCGACTTTCCCGTTTATGTCGCATTTTCATTCATTTTTTCTTGTCATCTCAGCGTTTTTTACTTCTAATCCTGCACTCATCAAGTTTAAAAACTACGTGGTTTTCTATAACTTATTATTTTTATTTGGATCTTTTCCCTTACATGGAGTACCTGGATGTTTCATCTTGATACTTATGGCACGTTAGTCGCGGCGACGCTGGTTTTGCTCCTTGGGGGCAAGTGCGTCAGAAGTATTCCTCTGCTGCGAAAATATACTATTCCCGCTCCCGTCGCCGGCGGTTTGCTGGTGGCCCTCCTGCTGTTAGTCCTGAAAAAATTCGCCAACTGGGAAATCAGCTTTGACATGTCGTTGAAGGATCCGCTGATGCTGGCCTTCTTCGCCACTATCGGCCTGAACGCCAACCTGGCGCGGTTGCGCGCCGGCGGCAAAGCGCTGATGGTATTCCTGTTCGTGGTGTTGGGGCTGCTGCTGGTGCAGAACGCCATCGGCATCGGCATGGCGAAAATGCTGGGGCTGGATCCGTTGATGGGCCTGATCGCCGGTTCGATCACCCTGTCGGGCGGCCACGGCACCGGGGCGGCCTGGAGCAAGCTGTTCATCGAGCGTTACGGCTTTGAAAACGCGACGGAAGTCGCCATGGCCTGCGCCACCTTCGGCCTGGTGCTGGGCGGCCTGATCGGCGGCCCGGTGGCGCGCTATCTGGTTAAACACTCCTCTACGCCGGAAGGCACACCGGAAGACAGCGTGCAGCCAAGCGGCTTCGAGAAGCCGGAAAGTGGCCGCCTTATCACCTCGCTGGTGATGATTGAAACCATCGCCATGATCGCCATTTGTTTGAGCCTGGGGCAACTGATTGCCGGTCTGCTGAGCGGTACGGTGTTTGAACTGCCTAACTTCGTTTGCGTGCTGTTCGTCGGGGTGATCCTCAGTAACACGCTGGCCTTCACCGGTTTCTATACCGTGTTCGAGCGGGCAGTATCGGTGCTGGGCAACGTCAGCCTGTCGCTGTTCCTGGCGATGGCGTTGATGAGCCTGCGCCTGTGGGAGCTGGCTTCGCTGGCGCTGCCGATGCTGGCGATCCTGGCCGTACAGACGCTGGTGATGGCGCTGTACGCGATCTTCGTCACCTACCGGGTGATGGGCAAGAACTACGATGCGGCGGTGCTGGCCGCCGGCCACTGCGGCTTCGGCATGGGCGCCACGCCGACGGCGATCGCCAACATGCAAGCGATCACCGATCGCTTCGGCCCGTCGCACCTGGCATTTCTGGTGGTGCCGATGGTGGGGGCGTTCTTTATCGATATCGCCAACGCCATCGTCATCAAGCTGTATCTGCTGTTGCCGGTGTTCCCGGCGGTGGGGTGATATCGCGAGTCATCATGAGAAGGGCGCCTGCGGCGCCCTTTTTTATGCGTTGGAGTAGCGCGCCTTCTCCGGCAGCCAGCGTTCGATCAGCGCCTGGGCGTGTTCCGGGTAGTGCTGATGGAGATGGCGAGCGACGCGTTGCACTTCGGGGATCATCGCCTGGTCGCGCAACAGGTCCGCCACTTTGAATTCGGCGCTGCCGGTCTGGCGGGTGCCCAGCAGCTCGCCCGGGCCGCGGATCTCCAGATCGCGCTGCGCGATGACAAAGCCGTCGTTGCTGTCGCGCAGCACCTGCAGGCGCGTTTGCGCGGTTTTGCTCAGCGGCGTTTTGTACAGCAGCACGCAGTGTGAAGCCACCGCGCCGCGCCCTACGCGGCCGCGCAGCTGGTGCAGCTGCGCCAGGCCCAGCCGTTCCGGGTTTTCGATGATCATCAGGCTGGCGTTCGGCACGTCGACGCCGACCTCGATCACCGTGGTGGCGACCAACAGCTGCAGCTCGCCCTGTTTAAACGCCTGCATCACCGCCTGCTTTTCCTGCGCTTTCATGCGGCCGTGCACCAGCGCCACCTTCAGCTCCGGCAGCGCGGCTTTCAATTCTTCCCAGGTGGCTTCCGCCGCCTGCGCTTCCAGCAGCTCGGACTCTTCGATCAGCGTACACACCCAGTAAGCCTGCCGTCCTTCTTCCAGACAGGCGCTTTTCACCCGTTGAATGATGTCGGCGCGGCGGGTATCGGGAATGGCGACGGTGGTCACCGGCGTACGGCCCGGCGGCAGCTCGTCGATGACCGAGGTATCGAGATCGGCATAGGCGGTCATCGCCAGCGTGCGCGGGATCGGTGTGGCGGTCATGATCAGCTGATGGGCGTGGAAGCCCTGTTCTTCGCCTTTCTCCCACAGCGCCAGCCGCTGATGCACCCCGAAGCGGTGCTGCTCATCAATGATCACCAGCGCCAGGCCGTTGAACTGAACCTGCTCCTGGAAGATGGCGTGGGTGCCGACCACCATCGATACTTGGCCGCTGGCGATGGCTTCCTGCTGCGCGATGCGCGCCTTGCCTTTCTGTTTGCCCGCCAGCCAGCCGACCTCCAGCCCCAACGGCTCGAACCACTGGCGGAAGTTGTTGGCATGCTGTTCGGCCAGCAGCTCGGTCGGCGCCATCAGCGCCACCTGCTTGCCGTGCGCGATGGCGCGCAGCGCCGCCAGCGCCGCCACCAGCGTTTTGCCGGAGCCGACGTCGCCCTGCACCAGCCGCATCATCGGGAAGTCTTTTTGCATATCGGCTTCGATGTCGGCCACCACGCGCGTTTGCGCGCCGGTTGGCGAGAACGGCAACTGGGCGAGAAAACGGTTTTTCAGCCGATCGTCCGGCAGCAGCGGCTGCGCCTGATAACTCTGCGCGCCGGCACGCACCGCCAGCATGCTGAGGTTATGCGCCAGCAACTCTTCGAGGATCAGACGCTTTTGCGCCGGGTGTTTGCCCAGCTCCAGATCCGCCAGCTGGATGTCCGGCGGCGGGCGATGCAGGGTGTGCAGCGCTTGCGGCAGGCTCATCAGGCCGCCGCTCAGCTCCGGCGGCAGCAGTTCGGCGATGGCGCAGGTATCCAGCAGCTCCAGCGCCTGGTCGGTCAGCTTGCGCAGCGTGGCCTGCCGCACCCCCTCGGTGGTGGGGTAGACCGGCGTCAGCGACTCCTGCAGCTCAACCTCGCTGGTTTCGCCCTGAATACGGTATTCCGGATGGATGATCTCCGCGCCGTGGTTGCCGCGTTTGATCTCGCCGTAGGCGGTCACGCGGCGGCCGGTGGCCAGGCTGTTCTTCATTGCGGCGTTGAAGTTGAAGAACCGCATGGTGAGGATGCCGGTGCCGTCGCTGATCTGGCAGGTCAGCATGCGGCGGCGGCCGAATCTGATGTCGCTGCGCAGCACTTCCCCTTCTACCGTGGCGTAGATGCCCGGCAGCAGATCGTTGATCGGGTAGAGGCGGGTGCGGTCTTCGTAGCGCAGCGGCAGGTGCAGCAGCAGATCCTGAATGGTGTCGAGGCCAAGCTTGGCCAGTTTGCCCGCCTGGCTGGCGCCAACCCCGGAAAGCGTGGTGAGTGGGACAGCATCCAGCAGGCGGCCTTTCATTTGCGCACCGTCGCCTGCATGGCCGCCCACCATTCGGCGCTGGCGACCACCTGGCCCTGTTCGTCGATCTGCGGACGCGGCAGCCCCTTGCGCTTGGCCACGTTGGCCAGCACCGGATAGCCGCCTTCGAACAGCAGACGCTGCTGCTCTTCTTCGTCCAGCATGCTGTTGTCGCGGCGATACAGGCCGGCGTTTTGCCGCTGGCGCTGCGCCTCATACAGGATCAGCGCCGAAGCCACGGAGACGTTGAGCGATTGCACCATGCCGATCATCGGAATGACGATGTCTTGATCGGCGAGCGCCAGCGCTTCTTCGGTGATGCCGGTTTTTTCCTGGCCGAGCAGCACGCAGGTTGGCCGGGTGTAGTCCACCTCGCGGAAATCGACCGCGCGCGCAGACAGGTTGGTGGCCAGAATTTGCATGCCCTGCGCTTTCAGGTGGCCGACCGCGTCGCCGATGGTGGGATGGGTTTTAACGCTGACCCAACTGTTACTGCCGGCGGCGGAGGAAACCAGGGTGCGCATGCGGGTGGTGGGCCACACGGCGTGGACCTGATGCACGCCGACGGCGTCGGCGGTGCGGATAATGGCGGAGACGTTATGCGGTTTGTGCACTTGCTCCAGGCAGACCGTCAAATCCGGCTGCCGGGTCGCGAGCATTTCACAAATCCGCGCATAGCGTTCAGGACTCATAAGCGCTAGTTTCGGTTGCGGTTAACTTTGATCACATCCGGCATGATACGGATTTTACGCATAATGTTTGCCAAATGGATGCGATCGCGGGTGGTCAAGCGGATAAAGGCGCTATAAACCCGACCGTCTTTCTCTTCGGTGTTCAGGCTCTGAATATTGGATTCGGCCGCGTTGATCGCCGCCGTCAGGTTGGCCAGCGCGCCCTGGTGGTTAAACATATCCACCTTGATCTCGGCGATGAACTCCTGCTCGGTCTCTTTATCCCACTCGACCGCCATGAACTTCTCAGGCTCTTTCTGATAGCCGCGAATATTGCGGCAGGATTCATGGTGGATCACCAGCCCTTTGCCCGGGCTGACGTGAGCGATAATCGGGTCGCCCGGAATCGGACGGCAGCACTTGGCGAAGGTGATCAACACGCCGTCGGCGCCCTTGATGGCCAGGTTGCGCACGCCGGAGGTGGTGCCCAGGCTGGACTGATCGCCCTGCAGGTTCTTCGCCACCACTACGCTCATGGCGTTGCCGAGGCCGATTTCCGCCAGCAGATCGTCCAGCGTCGCCAGCTTCATGCGGTCCAGCTCGTGCTGAATGTTTTCCTGCGGGATTTCGGCCAGCTTGCGGCTGCCGCCCAACGCATGGTTGAGCAGACGGCGGCCGAGGCCGACGGAGTCGTCGCGCTTGAGGTTCTTCAACATCTGGCGAATCTTGGCGCGCGCTTTCGAGCTGACCACGAAGTTCAGCCAGGCGGCGTTGGGCCGTGCGCCCGGCGCGGTGATGATCTCGACGGTCTGGCCGCTGGTCAGCGACTGCGACAGCGGGTATGGCTGACGATCGACGCGCGCGCCGACGCAGGCATGGCCGATATCGGTATGCACCGCATAGGCGAAGTCGACCGGCGTGGCGCCGGCGGGCAGCTCGACGATGCGGCCTTCCGGGGTGAAAACGTAAATCTCATCCGGGAACAGATCGGATTTGACGCTCTCGATAAATTCAAACGAACTGCCGGCGCTTTGCTGCAGCTCCAGCAGGCTTTGCATCCAGCGTTGGGCGCGGATCTGCGCCGTGGTGCCGGTTTCGCCCTGTTCTCTTTCTTTGTAAGCCCAGTGCGCGGCCACCCCCATCTCAGCCATCTGATCCATGTCTTCGGTGCGGATTTGCACTTCGACCGGCACGCCGTGCGGGCCGATCAGCGAGGTATGGAGCGATTGATAGCCGTTGGCCTTGGGAATGGCGATGTAATCTTTCACCCGCCCCGGGCGCGGTTTATACAGGCTGTGCACCTGGCCGAGCACGCGGTAGCAGGTATCGACCTCTTTCACGATCACCCGGAACGCGTAGATATCCATGATGGAATGGAAACGCTGTTCTTTCAGGTGCATCTTGAGGTAGATGGAGTAGAGGTGTTTTTCCCTTCCGCTGACGCGGCAGGCGATGCCGGCCTCGGTCAGCCGCCCTTCGATCTCGGAGAGGATTTTTTGAATCATCTCTTTGCGGTTGCCGCGCGCGGCTTTCACCACTTCCTTGATCACGCGATAACGGTTTGGGTACAGCGCCTCGAAGCCCAGCTCTTCCAGCTCGGTTTTCAGGTGATGAATACCCAGACGGTGGGCGAGGGGGCTGTAGATTTCCAGGGTTTCACGCGCGATGCGCCGGCGTTTGTCGGGGCGCAGCGAACCGAGGGTGCGCATGTTGTGCGTACGGTCGGCCAGCTTGATCAGCACGACGCGGATATCCTGCACCATCGCCATGATCATCTTGCGGAAGTTTTCCGCCTGCGCTTCTTTCTTGTCCTGGAACTTCAGCTTGTCGAGCTTGGAGACGCCCTCAACCAGTTCGGCGACGCTCTTGCCGAACAGCTGTTCCATATCTTGATAGGTGGCTGGGGTGTCTTCGATGACGTCGTGCAGCAACGCCGCCATCAGCGTCTCGTGATCGAGACGCATTTCCGCCAGGATGCAGGCCACGGCGACCGGGTGAGTAATGTAAGGCTCACCGCTGGAGCGTGTCTGACCCTCGTGCGCGTCGCGCGCGACGAGGTATGCCTGTTTGAGGCGCTTAATCTGCTCCTCGGGCAGGTAACGTTGAATCAGCAGATTCAGGCTTTCAAACAGGTACAAGGCGGACTCGCAGTCTAATTAACGACGACCTTCAGCAATCGCGGTAACCGCTTGAATCTCTGCGGCTTCCTGCTCTTGCTGTTCCTGGCGCTCACGCACGTCGAGGATCTGGCTGGTGATCAGGCCTTCTTCGATTTCGCGCAGGGCGATAACGGTGTACTTGTCGTTCTCTTCCGGAACCAGTGCATCTTTGCCGCCGGTCTGGATCTGACGCGCCCGACGAGCAGCGACCAACACCAGGTCAAAACGGTTACCAATTTTCTCTACAGCGTCTTGAACAGTTACGCGTGCCATATTTGTGCTACTCCACAGGTGACGAAAAGACTGGGCATGATACTGAAACTGCCTTCAGTCTGCCAATAGTTTGCTGATTAAAGCGTCATGCCGCAGCAACTGGCGGCCCAAACGCAGGCGTTCGGCGCGAATGATGGTCTTCAGATCGGACAGCGCCAGATCGAAATCATCGTTCACGATCAGGTAATCGTACTCCGCGTAATGCGTCATTTCCGCCACGGCCTGAGCCATGCGCTTGGCGATCACCTCTTCGGAATCCTGCCCGCGCCCGCGCAGGCGGCGGCCCAGTTCTTCCTTCGACGGCGGCAGAATGAAGATGCTGCGCGCCTGCGGCATTTTGGCGCGGATTTGCTGCGCGCCCTGCCAGTCGATATCCAGAAACACATCTACGCCGGTCGACAAGACTTGTTCGATGGCGGCGCGCGAGGTGCCGTAATAGTTGCCGAACACTTCGGCGTGCTCAAGAAACGCGTCCTGCTCGATCATCCGGCGGAATTCGTCTTTCGAGACGAAGAAATAGTGCTCGCCGTGATTTTCACCCGGGCGACTGTCGCGCGTGGTGTGCGAAACCGAAACCTGCGTGTCGTACAGCGGTTGCGTCTTTAACAAAGCCTGAATCAGACTTGATTTACCTGCGCCACTGGGAGCAGAGACAATATAAAGCGTGCCTTGAGCCATGATGATGTTCGTTGATAACGGTTGATATGCCAAAAACAGCGGATGTGTATTTTCTCCGCACAGTATACACGGCTAACGCGCCGGGTGCAGCGTTAGCTCGCATTTTGCCCGCGGCTTTGCGTGGAAAAAGCGTCGAAAGGGCGAATATGCGCGCTGAAGGGCGACATTTTTGCAGTTTTGGCCTCGGCGGCGGCGCGTTGCCGCCCCGAGATCAGTGATCCGGATGCTGGTAGTTGAACACCGGCAGGCCTAGGCGGAAGCGCAGGGCGATAAGACGCGCGCTCAGGCCGGCGACCAAGGTGAGGATCACCACCAGATTGTGCGGCAGGCTAAGGTGCTGCAGGCCGATATACAGCCAGGCGGCGCTGAAGGAGATGCCGGCGTAGATCTCCTTCTGGAAAACCAGCGGGATGCGGTTGCAGAACATATCGCGCAGCACCCCGCCGAAGACGCCGGTGATCACCGCGGCGATGGCGGCGATAATGGCGCTGTGCCCCATATCCAGGGCCACCTGCGCGCCGATGATGGAGAAGACGATCAGGCCGACGGCGTCGAGCACCAGGAACAGGCGGCGCAGATGGCGCATCAGAGGAGCCACCCAGGTGGTGACGATCGCCGCTATCGCGACGATGACGATGTATTCCGGGTGTTTGACCCAGCCCAACGGAAAATGCCCGAGCAACATATCGCGCACCGACCCGCCGCCGATTGCGGTGACAGAGGCGATGATGATCACGCCGAACATGTCCATTTGGCGGCGGCCGGCCGCCAGCGCGCCGGTCATGGCTTCGGCGGTGATGCCGATGATATAAAGGATGCTCAGTAACATAAGGGGTTCACAGCGTAATTGCGTCAGAATGATGGCCGGCAGGGTAATCGCCGCCGAGGACGCGCGCCACTGAGTTTTTTTCACCGATGGCGTTTCGGATTAATATGGCTAATCCAAACTCCATTTTTATTGCCGATAACCAGCCTTTTTTAACATCTGGTTGTTAATGAAAGCATTAGAAATTTCGCGCTAATTTCCATCGCTGACTATGATTTTTGCAGCGAATCCTTCAACCGAAAAATCGAGACTGCTGATGAAAAACTCCCCGAGACTGGCCGCCGGCGCCATGGTGGCCGCCCTGCTGCTGAGCGGCTGCGTGGCGCCAGGCCACCAGGCTGTTTCCCCCGCCCCGACTTGTCGCACCGGCGATCCGCTGGTACAGACAACGCTCTACTTCGGCCTGAACCGGCCGGCGGGGCCGGCGATCACCGCCGCCGAGTGGCAAACCTTCGTCGATAGCCAGGTGACGCCGCGTTTTAAAGACGGGCTGACGGTGTTTGATGCCAAAGGGCAGTGGCTGGGTCACGACGGCAAGCTGGCGCGCGAGAACAGCAAGGCGCTGCTGTTGATCCATGCGCCGGGCAAAGAGAGCGAGGCGAATATCGAGGCGCTGCGCAGCGGCTATAAGCAGCAGTTTGCGCAGGATTCGGTAATGCGGGTGGATGCGCCGGTGTGCGTGGCGTTTTAAAGCGAACTCCCGGCCCTGCGGCCGGGAGTGGGGATTACAGCACCAGGCCGGCGATGGCCGCCGACAACAGGCTCACCAGCGTCGAGCCGTAAACCAGCTTCAGGCCAAAACGGGAAACCACGTTGCCTTGCTGCTCGTTCAGCCCCTTGATGGCGCCGGCGACGATGCCGATGGAGGCGAAGTTGGCGAACGACACCAGGAACACCGACAGAATGCCCAGCCCGCGCGGCGACAGCTCCGCCGCGATTTTCTTCAGCTCAATCATCGCCACGAATTCGTTGGCCACCAATTTGGTCGCCATGATGCTGCCCGCCTTCAGGGCCTCTTCCGCCGGGATGCCGATCAGCCAGGCCAGCGGATAGAACACGTAGCCGAGGATTTGCTGGAAGCTGATGCCGAGCACCGCCGAGAACAGCGCATTGACGGCGGAGATCAGCGCGATAAAGCCGATCAGCATCGCCGCGATGATCATCGCAATTTTGAAGCCGGCCAGAATGTACTCGCCCAACATTTCGAAGAAGCTCTGATCTTCGTGCAGCTTGTTCAGCTTCAGCTCCGGCTCGTCTTCGACCTGATACGGGTTGATGATCGACAGGATGATGAAGGTGCTGAACATATTAAGGATCAACGCCGCCACCACGTACTGCGCGTCGATCATCGACATGTAGGCGCCGACGATGGAGAGCGATACCGTCGACATGGCGGTCGCGGCCATGGTGTACATGCGGCGCGGCGAGATGTCGCCGATGATGCCCTTGTAGGCGATGAAGTTCTCCGACTGCCCCAGCACCAGCGTGCTGACGGCGTTGAACGATTCCAGCTTGCCCATGCCGTTGACCTTGGACAGCAGGGTGCCCACCAGGCGGATGATCAGCGGCAGGATGCGGAAATGCTGCAAAATGCCGATCAGGGCGGAAATAAAGATGATAGGGCACAAAACGCCCAGGAAGATAAACGCCAGGCCATCTTTGCTCATGCCGCCGAACACGAACTCCGACCCTTGTGCGGCGTAGGCGAGCAGGGTGTCGAAGAAGCCGGCGACGTGTTGGATCACGCTGAGCCCGCTGGCGGAGTGCAGGAAGAAATAGGCCAGCGCGCCTTCGATCACCAACAGCTGGATGATATAGCGCAGGCGGATTTTCTTGCGATTATTGCTGACCAGCAGCGCCAGGGCGATGATCACCACCAGGGCCATAATAAATTGCAGAATTTGTGGCATAAACGGTCCGTACGGTTCACGGGCAGGAAAAAAACACATTTAGCCACAGCATCGCCGTCCTTTCATTACCTTGCGTGATAATTAGAACAAAATACTTATGGCGTGCGGGATATCTTGCCGATTGTCATCCGCACGCGCTGCTCGGCAGTTTTTCATAAGCCCCCGAAGTGCCTTAGTGAGCCGTCTTCCATGATGCCTGCCGGCTCGCAGCCTGATGCAACCACCGTCCCGCACGTTCAGGCGCCTGGAATCTGGCTCGCAATGGGCGATTTTTCATGGCGCAAAGCGTGGCTTTCTTGGCTGAGGAAGAGAAACATGTTTGGACAAGGCGCCGGTCGCGATCGGCGCGCATTTTATCGAACAAGGAGACGAACGATGAATATCGGCACGTTGCTCAGGGCGCTGGCCAACGGCGTTAATCCCGACACCGGCGAGCTATTGAGACCGGCTTCAGCGGCCTGCGCGCCGGAGGCTATCCGCCTTCTGTTCGCGTTGGCCGACGAGTTTGACGGTGAATCTGAACTGCAGAAAAAATCCAGGCTGACGCCGGAAGAAAAGCGGCAGAAGAATCTGGCCGAGGGCCGGCCGGCCAATGCCTACTTCCCTTGGCCGGAAGAAGAAAAACTGCGGCTGCGCGAGAGCCATGCGGCCGGGGCGACGCTGGAGGCGCTGAGCGATGAGTTCGAGCGTTCAACCTGGAGCATTGCGGTGCAACTGCAGAAAATGGGGTTGATCGGTGAGGAACAGGCGGCCGCCTATCGCTGATCTATAGCCATAAAAAAGCCCGCGTGGCGCGGGCTTGATGGCGTGCGGAGCGGATCACTCGATGTTCTGGATCTGCTCGCGCATCTGTTCGATCAGCACCTTCAGCTCGATGGCGGAGGCGGTGACGTCGGCATTGATTGACTTGGAGGCCAGGGTGTTCGATTCGCGGTTGAATTCCTGCATCATAAAGTCGAGGCGGCGGCCGACGGCTTCTTTCTTCTTCAGGATGTTGTGCGTCTCTTTCACGTGCGCTTCCAGGCGATCCAGCTCTTCGGCGACGTCGATGCGCTGCGCCATCAGCACCAGCTCTTGCTCCAGGCGAGTGTTTTCCAGCTGCACCTGCGCCTCTTCCAGCTTGCTGACCAGGCGCTCGCGCTGCCATTGCAGGATGTTCGGCATCTGGGCGCGCACTTTGACCACTTCGGCGCTGACGCCGTCGAGGCGCTGTTCGATCAGCGTTTTCAGCGCGGCGCCTTCGCTTTCGCGTGCGACGATAAAGTCATCCAGCGCGCCGTCCAGCGCTTGCATCAGCTCGGCGCTGATGGCGTCCAGATCCTGCTCCTGCGCGGACATCACGCCCGGCCAGCGCAGCACGTCGATCGGGTTGATTTCTCCTTCGTCGCTCTGCATTTTCACCCAGTTGGCGGCTTCGACCAGCTGTTTGGCCAGTTTTTCGTTCAGGATCAGCGAGCTTTGCGCGCTTGGATCCAGTTCGAAACGCAGGTTGCATTCGACTTTGCCGCGGGTCAGGCGGCCACGGATACGTTCACGGATCACCGGCTCCAGGCTGCGGAATTGTTCCGGCAGGCGGATGTAGGTTTCTAAGTAGCGCTGGTTAACGGAACGCAGCTCCCAGGCTGCGCTGCCCCATTCACCCTTGATTTCACGCCGGGCGTAGGCGGTCATGCTGCGGATCATTGATGCGTACCCGTAATAGGAAAAGATGGGGCGATTATAGCGTCGCGGCTGCGGGCAGGATAGGCATTACGTCACGAAGCCCGTATAATGCGCAGCCAATAGTTGATTTGAAGCCGGAGAGAGCCCATGCGTCCTGCAGGCAGAGCACCACAGCAAGTTCGCCCCCTGACACTGACCCGTCACTATACCAAACACGCTGAAGGTTCAGTGCTGGTTGAGTTTGGCGATACCAAAGTCTTGTGCACCGCCACGGTAGAAGAGGGCGTTCCGCGCTTCCTGAAAGGCCAGGGGCAAGGTTGGATCACCGCCGAGTACGGCATGCTGCCGCGCTCCACCCACAGCCGCAACGCCCGTGAAGCCGCCAAAGGCAAACAGGGTGGCCGCACGCTGGAGATCCAGCGCCTGATCGCCCGTTCGCTGCGCGCCGCGGTGGATCTGAAAAAGCTCGGTGAATTCACCATCACTCTCGACTGCGACGTACTGCAGGCCGATGGCGGTACCCGCACCGCTTCCATCTCCGGCGCCTGCGTGGCGCTGGCCGATGCGCTGAACACCCTGGTGGCCAACGGTAAGCTGAAAGCCAATCCGATGAAGGGCATGGTGGCGGCGGTTTCCGTCGGCATCGTCAACGGCGAAGCGCTGTGCGATCTGGAGTATGTGGAAGATTCTGCGGCGGAAACCGACATGAACGTGGTGATGATGGAAGACGGCCGCATGATTGAAGTGCAGGGCACCGCCGAAGGCGAGCCGTTCAGCCACGATGAGCTGTTGGCGCTATTGGCGCTGGCCCGAGGAGGCATCGAAACCATCTTCCAGGCGCAGAAAGCGGCGCTGGCGGACTAATTTTTCAAGGCGACTGAGAAGTCGCCTTTTTTATGCCCGCCGATCGGGCGGCAGTAATGACAAGACCCAAGCAGATTCAGACGAGGAGAAGCAGTAATGAAAGCCTATCAGCGCCAGTTTATCGAGTTCGCGCTTAACAAGCAGGTATTGAAATTCGGCGAGTTCACCCTGAAATCCGGCCGCACCAGCCCGTATTTCTTCAACGCCGGCCTGTTTAATACCGGGCGCGATCTTGCGTTGTTGGGGCGCTTCTACGCCGAAGCCCTGATGGATTCCGGCATCGATTTCGATCTGCTGTTTGGCCCGGCCTATAAAGGCATTCCTATCGCCACCACCACGGCGGTTGCGCTGGCGGAACACCATGAGCGCGACGTGCCTTACTGCTTTAACCGCAAGGAAGCCAAGACCCACGGCGAGGGCGGTTCGCTGGTGGGCAGCCCGCTGCAGGGCCGCGTGATGCTGGTGGACGATGTGATCACCGCCGGTACCGCGATCCGTGAGTCGATGGAAATCATCGGCGCCAGCGGCGCTTCGTTGGCGGGCGTGCTGATCTCCCTCGACCGGCAGGAACGCGGCCGCGCGGACATATCCGCCATTCAGGAAGTGGAACGCGACTACCACTGCAAGGTGATTTCGATCGTGACGCTGAAGGATCTGATCGCCTATCTGGAAGAGAAACCGGAAATGGCGGACCACCTGGCGGCGGTGCGCGCTTACCGCGAGCAGTACGGGATATAAGTAAAAACGCCGGGCATGCCCGGCGTTATCGTTATTGCAGCTGGGCCGCCAGGAGCGGCCAGCGGGCGTCGAATTCCTGCGTTGGACGATAGCGGAATTCCGAACGCACATAGCGCGACAACATGCCTTCGCAGAAGGCCAGCAGCTGGCTGGCCAGCAGCGTTTCATCGACGATAAAGCCTTTGCCTTCGCGCAATTTGCGCTCTTTCAGCACCTGACGCAGCTGCGCCTCGATGCGTTCGAACAGCTGGTTGATGCGGCCCTGCAGGCGATCCTGTTCAAACATCAGCGCGTGGCCGGTCATGATGCGCGTCAGCCCCGGGTTGCGTTCTGCAAAGCCCAGAATCAGCAGTAAAATCAGGCGCAGACGATTAAACGTCTCTTTCTCGTCCTGCAAGATCAGGTTGATGCGGGTGATCAGGCTGTCTTCGATAAACTCGATCAGACTGTCGAACATCCGTGTCTTGCTGGGGAAATGCCGGTACAGCGCAGCTTCAGAAACACCCACGTTCGCGGCGAGCTTGGCGGTGGTAATGCGCTGGCTGCCGTCGCTGGATTCCAGCATCTGGGCTAACGCCTGCAATATTTCCTCGCGCCGATTCCTTTTCGTATTTTCTTTTTCTGCCATGTCTGATTAGACCCTTGCTAAAACTTAACTGACGGAAACCCGGGCACCGGCCGCTGCAGAGCAGGCTCTGTGCGGCTTATGTGATAGCTTTTTTACGATGCTGGGGTCAGCGGCCTTAACGGCCTTTTTCCGCGCTGCCTGGTGTGCGCTGCAATTGTCGCGGTAAAACCTTGCCGCAGAGACATCCTTCTCCCCGGAAAGGCAAGGTTCAGGCGACGTTTCCCTGCCGGCCATCGTGCATTGAGTGGCGCTTAGTGGCGCCCCGAGTGGCCGAAGCCGCCTTCGCCGCGCTCGCTGCTGTCGAACTCTTCCACCAGGTTGAACTCGGCCTGCACCACCGGCACGAAGACCATCTGCGCGATGCGTTCGCCCGGTTCGATAGTGAATGACTTCTGGCCGCGGTTCCAGACCGACACCATCAGCTGGCCCTGATAATCGGAGTCGATCAGACCGACCAGATTACCCAGCACGACGCCGTGCTTGTGGCCCAGGCCTGAGCGCGGCAGGATCACCGCCGCCAGGCCGGCGTCGGCGATATGGATCGCGAGACCGGTAGGCAGCAGCGTGGTTTCACCCGGCGCCAGCTCCACCGCGCTGTCCAGGCAGGCGCGCAGGTCGAGACCGGCTGAGCCCGGAGTGGCGTAGGTCGGTAGCGGGAAATCCTGACCGATGCGCGGGTCGAGGATCTTAACGTCGATTTTTTTCATCATAACGGCTGACTATCTCGTCTATTAAACGTTGGCCAAGGAGTGCCTTGTCGCTCAGCGCCAGGCGTTTATCTCCATCCTGCCAAAAAAGGTGCAGGGCATTGGTGTCGCTGTTGAACCCGTGCTCTGCGAGCGATACATCGTTAGCGCAAATCAAATCCAGCTTCTTACGCGCCAGTTTCTGCCGCGCGTATTCTTCCACATTCTGGGTTTCGGCGGCAAACCCCACGACAAACGGTCGATTTTTGGTCATCGCCGCCACGCCGGCGACGATATCGGGGTTTTTTACCATCTTGAGGACGATTTCATCACCCTGTTTTTTTATTTTTTCATCGGCGATCCGCTCGGGACGGTAGTCGGCTACGGCGGCGCAGGAGATGAAAATCTGCTGCTGAGCGGCGCGCTGTTGCACCGCCTGTTCCATCTCCAGCGCGCTGGTGACGTCCACGCGTGTGACCTTCGGCGGCGTCGGCAGGCTCACCGGCCCGGCGATCAGCGTCACCTGCGCGCCGCGGGCGGCGGCGGCGCGGGCGATGGCGAAGCCCATTTTGCCGGAGCTGTGATTGCTGATGAAGCGTACCGGATCCAGCGCTTCGCGCGTCGGGCCGGCGGTGATCATAACCTGCAAATGTTGCAGATCCTGCGGGGCGGAGAAATGACCGTTCGCCAGCTCGACGATGTCCAGCGGATCCAGCATGCGGCCCGGGCCGACGTCGCCGCAGGCCTGGCTGCCGCTGTCCGGCCCCCAGAGCAGCATGCCGCGCGCCTGCAGCGTTTGCAGGTTGGCCTGCGTGGCGGCGGCGCGATACATCTGCTGGTTCATGGCGGGGGCGGCGGCGATAGGGGCGTCGGTCGCCAGGCAGACGGTAGTCAGCAGATCGTTGGCCATGCCGGCGGCGACGCGCGCCAGCAGATCGGCGGTCGCCGGCGCCAGAATCACCAGATCCGCCCATTTGCCGAGTTCGATGTGGCCCATGGCGGCTTCGGCGGCGGGATCCAACAGATCGTCGGACACCGGGTGGCCGGAAACGGCCTGCAGCGTCAGCGGCGTAATGAACGCCTTGGCGGCGTGGGTCATCACCACGCGCACTTCCGCGCCCCTGTCACGCAGGCGGCGCACCAGCTCTGGGCATTTGTAGGCGGCGATGCCGCCGCTGATGCCAAGCACAATATGTTTGCCGGAAAGTCCCGTCATCATCATTGTCCGATTGAAAGCCGAAAGATGCGCCATTTTAGCATATCCGCCGTTCAGGTGAGCGATTCCGCAATGGCTGCAGGGCGTTACATTGTGCTTTGCGAAACACTTCGCAATGTTATCAAACACCTGTCGAACGCGCCGGGGGGCGCATGGCATGCTGTAGCCCTTTCAGGGAGGAACACGATGAGCAACCCGACTGTGGCGTGCTGGCCGGGCGCGCTGGCGCCGCGTGAAAAGCTGTTGATGCAGGGGGCCGCGGCGCTGTCCGACGCAGAGCTGTTGGCCATTTTCTTGCGCACCGGGTTGCCCGGCGTGCACGTAATGCAGCTGGCGGAGCAGCTGCTGCGCCGATTCGGCTCGCTTTACCATCTGATGTCGGCCGATCATCAGGCGTTTTGCAGTCAAAAAGGCTTGGGCGACGCCAGCTATACGCAGCTGCAGGCGATTGCCGAGCTGGCGCTTCGCTTCTTTTCCAGCCATCTCTCGCAGGAAAACGCCATGCTTAACCCGCGCGTCACCCAGCATTATCTGCAAAGCCTGCTGGCGCATCGTGAGCGAGAGGTCTTTTTGGTATTGTTTTTAGACAATCAGCATCGGGTTATTCGCCATCAGGAGATGTTTGCTGGTACCATCAGCAGCGTCGTCGTCTACCCGAGAGAAATTGTGCGTGAAGCGTTGAAGGCTAATGCCGCCGCGCTGATTCTCGCGCATAATCACCCCTCGGGTAAGGCTGAACCCAGTCATGCCGACCGTTTGATAACTGAACAGGTGGTGAAAGCCTGCCAGTTATTGGAGATCCGAGTGCTCGATCATTTGGTGATCGGTCGGGGTGAATGCGTCTCTTTTGCCGAGCGCGGATGGCTTTAAGCGATTTTTTCGCGATCCTTGTGGGATCTTTAGCTGTTCGGGACTTGAGCACTTACGCTTCAGAGCGTATACTACGCCACCTTTGAGAATCTTGGGTTTGGCGCAAGAGCCTATCTCAGCAGGTTTCTGACCTGATGTGTGGTTTCTACCTGATGACGAGAGTCTCCTCAGTATGAAGTTTGCTGAGATGGGCTCTAAAAGCCTGACGAGGCGGCCATACCCTATACGAAGCTCGAGCTGATTTGATTTTTGGAGAATAGACATGTCCCGAGTCTGCCAAGTTACTGGCAAGCGCCCGGTGAGCGGTAACAACCGTTCCCACGCAATGAACGCGACCAAACGCCGTTTTCTGCCTAACCTGCACTCACACCGTTTTTGGGTTGAGGCTGAGAAGCGCTTTGTAACTCTGCGTGTATCTGCTAAAGGTATGCGTGTTATCGATAAGAAGGGTATTGAGACGGTTCTGGCCGATCTGCGTGCCCGTGGTGAGAAGTATTAAGGAACTGAATCATGGCTAAAGGTGTTCGCGAGAAGATCAAGCTGGTTTCTTCTGCTGGTACTGGTCACTTCTATACCACCACGAAGAACAAGCGTACTAAGCCGGAAAAATTGGAACTGAAGAAATTCGATCCAGTTGTCCGTCAGCACGTAGTATACAAAGAAGCTAAAATTAAATAATTTTAGTGGATTAATGAAAAACCCGGCCTTGGCCGGGTTTTTTGTTTTATAAAGGGTAGAAAACATCGGAGGGGAAGCCAGATGCCTGAATTACCGGAAGTTGAGACGAGCAGACGTGGTATAGAGCCTTATCTTGTCGGCCACAGCATTCAGTATGCGGTGGTGCGCAACGCGCGCCTGCGCTGGCCGGTTTCCGAGCAGATCCTGACGCTGAGCGATCAGCCGGTGCTCAGCGTGCAGCGTCGGGCCAAATACCTGCTGATTGAGCTGGAGCGCGGTTGGATTATCGTGCATCTGGGCATGTCGGGCAGCCTGCGCATGCTGCGTGAGGAAAACGAAGACGAAGCCGGCAAACACGACCACGTCGATCTGGTGATCAACAACGGTATGATCCTGCGTTATACCGATCCGCGCCGCTTCGGCGCCTGGCTGTGGTGCGAAGACCTGGCGACCAGCAGCGTGTTGGCGCATCTGGGGCCGGAACCGCTGAGTGAGGCGTTCAACGGCGACTACCTGTATGAAAAATCACGTAATAAGCGCACGCTGATCAAACCGTGGCTGATGGATAATAAGCTGGTGGTCGGGGTCGGTAACATTTACGCCAGTGAATCGCTGTTCAGCGCCGGGATCCTGCCCGATCGTCCGGCGGGATCCTTGACCAAAGCCGAAGCGGCGCTGTTGGCGAAGACCATCAAGGCGGTGTTGCAACGCTCCATCGAGCAGGGCGGCACCACATTGCGCGACTTTTTGCAGTCGGACGGGAAACCGGGGTACTTCGCGCAGGAGCTGCAGGTTTACGGACGGGCGGGAGAACCGTGCCGCACATGCGGCACGCCGATTGAATCCGCCAAGCACGGGCAGCGCAGCACCTTCTTTTGCCGACGCTGCCAGCGCTGAGCATCACGCGGCGGCGAGCTTCGCCATCAGCGCCTGAGTGACCACATCGGGCAGGAAAGGCGCGATATCGCCGCCGTGGCGGGCGACCTCCTTCACCAGTGATGAGGAGATGAACGACCACTCTTCGGAAGGCATCAGGAACACGCTTTCCAGCGTCGGCATCAAATGGCGGTTCATGTTCGCCAGCTGCAGTTCGTACTCAAAGTCAGACACCGCCCGCAGGCCGCGCACCAGGATATTGGCATTCTGGTGAGCGGCGAAATGCGCCATCAGCTCGCTGAAGCCCAGTACCTCCACATTGTCCAGATGCGAGGTGACCTGCGTCGCCAGCGCCACGCGCTCATCCAGGCTGAACAGCGGCTTTTTGCTCGGGCTGGCGGCGATGGCCAGAATCACGTGATCGAACATCAGCGACGCGCGCGTCACTAAATCCAGGTGGCCGTTGGTCATGGGATCGAACGTCCCGGGATAGATGGCTTTGCTGGTCATGATTCACTTCTCTGAGTAGTTGCGGCCCAATGCCCATAATGCGGCATATTTATTGAAGGTATATTGCGCGTTGACCACCGCTAACAGCAACCCCTGTTTACCGTCGAGGAAGCCGGCCCGCAGCAGCCAGGTTTTGACGAAGGCGCCGAGCGTGTGGGTCAGGATGGACAGATAGCCGCAACGCTTGCCGGCCCGGTGGCGCTGTGTGGCCCACTCTTCGGCATAGCGCAGCTGTTTGCGCTGAAAGGCGAAGAAGTCGCGGCAGGTCAGGTGCAGCATATCGCCGCTGAGGGGGATCACTTTGGCGTCGCCGATGTTCAGCGACTCGTGCACCAGATCGTCGTTATAGCGATAGCGTGAATTGGCGTACAGGCGGTTTACGCGGTCGGGATACCAGCCGCTGTGGCGCATGAAGCGGCCAAGGAACAGGTTGCGCCGCGCGCAGCTGTAAACGGCGCCGTCGTCCGGCGCGTTCAACACCCGCTCGATGGATTGCCGCAGTTCGGGGGTGACGCGTTCGTCGGCGTCGATCATCAATACGTAGTCATGGCTGGCGTAGCTTTGCGCCAGCTGGCGCTGCTTGCCGAATCCTTGCCAGTCGGTGTGCGTGAAGACTTTGGCGCCCAGACTTTCGGCGACGGCGACGCTGTCGTCCTCGCTGCCGGAGTCCAGCACGATGATTTCATCGGCCCAGGCGACCGAGCGCAGGCAGTCCGGCAACAGCCCGGCTTCGTTTTTGGCGATCATCACCACCGACAGGCTTTTGCGGCTGCTCATTCAGTGACTCCGGGGCGGCAGGTGCGGTTCCAGCAGCTGCAGCAGGCGCTGCAACGCGCCCTGATTCTGATACAACACTTCCACCGCATGGCGGCCGTAGTAACGGCGGTAGTCTTCGTCGGTCAACAGGGTTTCCACTTCCTTTACCAGCGAATCCACGTCGGTCACGGTGATCAGGCCTTCGGCCTGCGAAAGCTTGGCGCAGATGTCTTTAAAGTTGAAGGTATGCGGGCCCATCAGCACCGGGATGGCGTGGGCGGCGGCTTCCAGCGGGTTATGCCCGCCACGTTCCACCAGGCTGCCGCCGACAAAGGCCAGATCGGCGATGCCGTACAGCAGCATGAGTTCGCCCATGGTATCGCCGATCACCACCTGGGTGCTGCCGGACGGGATTTCGCCGCTGCTGCGCAGGGTGTAGCTGAAGCCGGCCTTCTGTACCAGCTCCTTGGCGGTCGGGAAGCGTTCCGGGTGACGCGGCACCAGGATCAGCAGCAGGTCGGGGTGTTTTTCCAGCAGCTTGCGGTGCGCTTCGAGCAGGATGGTTTCTTCGCCTTCATGGGTGCTGGTGGCGATCCACACCGGGCGACGCGGCGCCCATTGGCGGCGCAGCGTAACGGCGCGGGCGGCCAGTTCCGGGGTGACGGAGATATCGAATTTCAGGCTGCCGGTAACGGCCAGCTGCGAGCGTTTCAGGCCCAGTTCGATAAAACGATCGCCGTCTTCCTGGTTCTGTGCGGCGATCAGCGTAATGCGGCGCAGCATATCGCGCATGAATCCGCCAATTTTCTTATAGCCGGCAGCGGATCGCGCCGACAGGCGCGCATTGGCGATCACCAGGGGGATTTGCCGCTGATGCAGTGCGTTGATCAGGTTAGGCCATAGCTCGGTTTCCATGATGATCACCAGCTTGGGATTCACCTGGTCGAGGAAGCGGTTCATGGAACCGGGCAGATCGTAGGGCAGATAGACATGATGCACGTCTTTGCCGAAAGCGGACTGGACGCGTTCTGAACCTGTCGGGGTCATTGTGGTCACAGTTATCGGCAAAGCGGGGTAACGATGGCGCAGCGCCCGCACCAGCGGGATGGCCGCCAGCGTTTCGCCGACGGAGACGGAATGCAGCATAATGCCGCCCGGCACGACTTTCCCGGCGCAGAAGCCATAGCGTTCCGCCCAGCGTTTACGGTAGGCTGGAGCTTTGCGGCTGCGCAGCAGTAAGCGGAGCCAGATCAGGGGTTGGATGAGGTAGAGTAGTACCTGATATAAACGCAGCAACATTCTATCAATTTCATTTATATGGGTTATTCGGAATAGTACCATAACTGGAAGGGAAAGGCGCTAATTTGGTAACCTTGGGTGTCAGTTTCAGACAACCGGCGAGCGATTTCGCCGATAGGCTCGGAATGAAGAATATTTTAATTATTCGCCGCGACAACATCGGCGATCTTGTTTGCACCACGCCTCTGATTGAAGGGGTGAAAATTGCCTATCCAGACGCAAAAGTTTATCTGCTGATCAATAAAGTCAGCCAGGACGTCGTTAAAAACAACCCTCATCTCGAGAAAGTCTTTGTCTATAAAAAGGCCAAGCACAAGGCGAAAAATGAAACGACGTTGGGCGTTTATTTCGAACGTCTGATGATCTTCCTGAAGCTGCGCAAAATAAAGTTCGATGCGGTCATTCTGGCCAACCCGGTGCCTTGCAAATACAGCCTGCGTTTAGCGAAAATGGCCGGCGCCACCCATATCATCGGCGCCGATTTGGGCACGAAAGATATTCAGCGCCCGTTCCGCAAGGACGATTTCCGCGGTCTACATCAGGTCGAACACACCTACAGCTATTTATCGGCGATAACCGATCAAGCCATTCCGATCCCGCCGGTGCGGGTATTCCTGACGCCGGAAGAGCGGCAGCTGGCGGCGCAGCGGCTGCAGGAACGCCTGCCGTCGGTCGAACGGGTTTGCGCCGTGCATATCAGCAGCCGCAGCCCGAAAAGGCGCTGGCCGGTTGAACGCTATGCCGAAATCATCAACCGCCTGACCGCCGATCCCCGCACCGGCGTGCTGATCTTCTGGTCGCCGCAGGGCACGCTGGCGCCGGACGACATCGGCGATCAGCAGCGCGCAGAACAGCTGTTGGCGCTGTGCCAAAACGAACGCGTCGCGCTTTATCCGACGGCCTCGGTGCGCGAGCTGTTGGGCGGGTTCGATTTATGCGACCGGGTGCTGTGCAGCGACGGCGGGCAGATGCATCTTGCCGCCGCGCTGAATAAGGATATGGTGGTGTTCTTTGGCGATACCGATAAAACGTCCTGGCATCCATGGACCGGCCGTCATCATATTTTGCAGAGTGAGTCGGGGCACTGTGAAGATGTTTCTGTCGATGAGGTTTGGCAGAAAATGCAGGCGCTAAGCTAGCGAAGAAAATAAGGCAGGCATCACCTGCCTTTTTATTACTTTATTATTTTTCTTTCAGCTCAATATATTGACGGCAAATAGGCTCCAGCCCATAGCTCAGCAATTGCTGTTGATTTATCTGCGGCGGATTGGCGTAAATTTCCGCCATTTTTTCTGCCAGCGACGCTTCGTTTAATTCCGCCAACGCGTTAGCCATGCCAGCTTTTTCCAGAATTTCCGCAGGGCCGCCCGGACAGCGGGTGCTGACCACCGGCGTGCCGCACAACAGCGATTCTACCAGCACATTGCCAAACCCTTCGCTATCGGAGCTGAGCACCAACAGCGAGGCATGACGGATAAACGGATAGGGATTGGCCTGGAAGCCGAGGAACAGCACGCGCTCTGCGATACCCAAGTCTGCCGCCAGACGCTTGACCTCGGCGACGCGGGCGTCATCCCCGGTGCCGATCAAAGCCAGCGGCGCCTGAATGCCGGATTGCGCATAGGCTTTCAGCAGGCGGTCATGCCGCTTGGTGGCGTGAAAGCGGCCGACGTGCACCAGATAGTCCTGACCGGCCAGTTCGCAAGGCGCCGCTGCCTGTTGCCGGATGGCGTCGATGTCGAACGGGTTATTGATGACCGCCAGCCGACGCGGGCGGATCGGCAAATTCTGCTGCAGATCGCCGCCGACCGCCTGTGAAACGGCGACGATATTTCTCCCCTGGTAAACGTTGGCGATTTTACGTTGCTTGAGCCAGCGATCCAGGCCTTTGCGGTGGCCGAGGTAGGAGGTGGAGAGAATGCCGTGAATGCAGAACCACAGGCGATCCGAAGCCAGCCGCTTACTGCGGCTGACGATGCGATCGGTTTTGTGCAGGTTGGAGAACACCAGATCGAACGCGCCGTGTTGGCGCTCGTGTTCGGCTATCGCCCGATCCAGCGCGGCGGCGCGGCGCGACAGCTCGGTCAGCTTGCGCCAGGGGGCTCGGCTGCGATCGGCCACCACCTGATAATCAATGCCTGACGGGATAGGGTAATTGCAGACGTCACGCAGCGAGATCAGACTGACGTCATGCCCCTGTTGCTGCATGCCCTGACACAGGGTCAGCACCACTTTTTCCGCGCCGCCTCCCGGCAGGCCATCGATGATCATCAGAATACGCATAGCTAATCCAGTAACCGGTTATAGAGGGAAATGAGCTGTTCGGAGAGATGCGCCGGCGTAGCCGTCATAATGCGCAATCTTGCCGCTTCGCCCATGGAGGATCCCAGCGCCTGGCGCGGCAGCGCCCGAATGGCTTCCGTGATGGCCGGCACGTCGAGCGCGTCGGTCACGAAGCCGTTCTGGCCCGGGGTGATAAACTCGGCTCCGCCGCAGGTGGTGCTGGTGATAACCGGCAGGCCGCAGGACATCGCTTCCAGAATCACATTCGGGAACGGATCGTACAGCGTCGGCAGCAGCAGCGCATCCGCGGCCTGATAGAACGGCAGGGTCTGCTTCTGCACGCCCATAAAGTGAATGCGATCGCCGCAGCCCAGCGACTGCGCCAGCGCCCGGTAACGCTTTTCGGCTTTGTCTTTACCGACCACCAAGAGGTGGCTGTCGGTCGCCGCCACGGCGCGGATGGCGGCGGCCAGCCCTTTGCGCTCGAAACCGGAGCCGACGAAGATCAGGCAGTGCGCCTGTTGCGGGATCTGATATTGCTCACGCAGGCGTCGGCGCTGGCCCTCGTCGGCGGGCGGGAACTTTTGATTGTCGATGGCGTTATAGATCACCGTGATTTTGTCGGCGGGCACGCCAAAGTCGGCGATGATTTCCCGTTTGATCATCTCGGCGTTGCAGATGACGGCTTTCAGCTCCGGTGCGGCATACATGGCGCGCTCGGCGCACATCACATAGCGGTGATAACGGTTGGAAAACAGCCACTTGCGGCGCCACTCCGGCAGCAGCCGCGCGCGTTGCAGCAGCCAGCGGCGGTGTACGCCGTCGCCGGCGCGGTAGATATCGCAGCCGGGAATGCGCTCATGGCTTTGCACCAGATCGAAGCGCTCTTTCTGCCACAGCGCCCTGGCCGCCACGGCGAAGCCCCGTTCGCGGCTGATGCGGCCGAGTTTCAACGGGTTACACAGGTGAATATGCCAGTTTGGATTGGCGTCACCCTGCCATTCGCGAGTGATGACGTTCAGATCGAGATCCTGTTGCTCCAGCGCCTCCAGGGCGCGGGAAACGAAACGTTCGGCTCCGCCGTCCGGGCGGTATTTTTGGCGAACGATCGCCAAACGAAATGCTTTCATGCCAGCGTGCTCCGCGCGGCTGCAATCACCGCGTCTGTAGGAATGAGGTCGAGATACCGTTCATCGGTGCCGGTATCGATGGCGTCCGGGTCGGGCAGTTCGCCAAAGTCGCCGGCCCAGATCACGGCGCCGGTAGCCTGCCATGGCCGCCAGAAAGTCAGCTTGGAAGGGCCGAATAACGCCACGCACGGCGTTTGCAGCGCGGCGGCCATATGCATCGGCACCGAATCCACGCCGATAAACAGCTTGGCGTGGTCAATCAGGGCGGCCAGTTGGCGCAGCGTCAGCTGGCCGGCCAACGAGATTACGCCCTGCGGCGGGCAGAGCGCCAAAATGCGCTCGACCATGGCTTTTTCTCTGGCGTCGGGGCCGGAGGTGATCACCAACTGGTGGCCGTCGGCCTGCAAGGCGGTGAGGGTGGCGGCCATTTTCTCTTCGCTCCAGCATTTGAAGAACCAGCGCGAGGTGGGCTGCACCACAATATAACTGCCGGCGACGCCCTGTTTCAGCAACAGTTGCTCACAGGTCTGCCAATCCTGCGGATCATAACTCATGGTGACATGCTCATTGAGCGCGGGCAGGTTCAGCGGCGCCAGCAACGAGAGATTTTGTTCGACGGTATGCAAGTGGGCGTGATTGTCTACCGGCACCAGCTGCGTGTGGCAGTGGCGCCACAGGAAGCCGCGGCGTTTGGGGAAATCGAAGCCCAAACGGATGCGCGCGCCGGTCAGGCGCGTGATGATGGCGCTGCGCCACTGATCGGCCAGATTGACCACCAGATCGTAGCGCTGCGCCTTCAGGCGGCGCAGCAGCGCCAGCTCATGTCCGAGGTGAGCGCGGGCGCCCTGTTTTTTCCATTGGCGATCGATGGCGAACAGGGTCGACAGTTCCGGATTACTGGCCAGCATCTCCTGCGTTTCCTGATACAGCAGCACATCGATCCGGGCCTGCGGGTAGTTTTGCCGCAGGCTGCTGATGACCGGCGTGACCAGCAGCATATCGCCGTGGTGGCGCAGTTTTATGATCAGAATACGCTGTACGGATGGGGCGGAAGTTAGGGCTGGCGCGTCGTTCATCATGAGTCGCTTTCTGGGAAACCAATCTTTGATTCTAAATGACCCGATCGCATGTGGCTACTGTTGCTCGGTTTTCTTGCCGAGCCGCAAAAAAATCGCCGGAACAGGGACGAATGCGCTTCAACGTTGTCCAAACCAGGCAGCAAAGTCGTTTGCCCTGGCGAAACGGCCTGCGTAACATAGCGTATTCTGTTGATATCAGGTTCGATATTCATGACTAAACCGGCGTTTCTCATCACCATTGATACCGAAGGCGATAATCTGTGGCAAAACCACGATCGCATCGCGACCGAAAACACGCGTTTCTTGCCGCGCTTTCAGGCGCTGTGCGAGAAATATGCCTTCAAGCCGGTTTATCTCACCAACTATGAAATGGCGATGGATCCGGCTTACGTCGAGTTCGCGCGTGACGTGATCGCCCGCGGCGCCGGTGAAGTCGGCATGCATCTGCACGCCTGGAACAGCCCGCCGCTGACGCCGCTCACCGATGACGACTGGCGCCACAAGCCTTATTTGATCGAGTATCCCGCCGATCAGATACGCGCCAAAGTCGACCACATGACCAAACTGCTGGAGGACGCCTTCCAGACCAAAATGCTCAGCCATCGCGCCGGCCGTTGGGCGTTCAACGAATACTATGCCTCACTGCTGCTGGAATACGGCTATCAGGTGGATTGTTCGGTTACGCCGCGGGTCAACTGGCAGTTTTCGCCGGGCAACCCGCAGGGCAACGGCGGTACCGATTACAGCCGGTTCCCGTCGCAGGCCTATTTCATCGATCCGCAGAACATCGCCAAGCCGGGCGCTTCGTCGCTGCTGGAAGTGCCGATGAGCATCCAGTACAAGCATTCGGCGCTGATGAATGCGTTCAAGCAGGGCTATGATCGGCTGCGCGGCAAGCGGCGTTCGCCGTCCGTCAACTGGCTGCGGCCGAGTGGCGGCAACGTGGCCAAGATGATCAGTGTGGCCGAGACGTCGTTGGCGCAGGGGCATGACTACGTCGAGTTTATGCTGCACTCCTCCGAGTTTATGCCGGGCGGCAGCCCGACGTTCAAAACCGAGCAGGATATCGAAGTGCTGTACCGCGATCTGGAGCAGCTGTTTGACTGGCTGCAGCAGCGCACGGTGGGCATGACGCTGGCCGAGTATTATCAACTTAAAGCGAACTAAGCACGCACATGTCGAAGAAATGGAAAATTAAGGTTGCCGACTGGTTCTTGCGGCGCTATACGGCGAAGTACGGCCGTTTTCAGGACAAGGCGACGTTCGACGGCGCCCAGCAGTTTGACAATATCGTCATCTATTCCACCACGGCGTTGGGCGACTTCATGTTCAACACGCCGGCATTGAGGGCGATGAGGGAACGCTATCCCAACGCGCACATCACGCTGGTGGTGCACAAGAAAAACCGCGAGTTGGTGGAGAACGGCCGCTATTACGATCGCGTGGTGTATTGGGACAGCAAGATCAAGACGATACGCCCATTGCTGAAATCGCTGCGCGAACATCAGCCGGATTTGGCGCTGATCCTGCACTCTCATCTGCCTTATGACATCATCAGCGCCGTCATGGCGGGGGCAAAGTACATCATCAGGGATAACTACAGCTCGGGCATTTGCGGGCTGGAACCTTGGTTAACCAACTATATCTTCCATTATTACGGCCATTTCGTGCGCCGCAAACTGGAGCTGATTTCCATTTTGGGCTGCCGTAGCGACGATCCGACGATGGAAATTCCCGTGGACTATCAGCGCGGCGTCAAAAGCAGCGACCATCCCACCATCGGTTTTCAACTGGGGGCATCGACGGAGTCGCGTTGCTGGCCGGTGTCGCACTATGCGCGCCTGGCCGATGAGCTGGTGGCGAAGCACCCCAATGTGCGCATCGTGCTGATTGGCGCACCGCTTGACGACGGCAAGGCCCAGCAGTTTATGAGCCTGATCGGCCCGCAAACGCAGGCCTGCGTGGATAATCAGATCGGTAAAACGGGGCTGCAAGGCTTGCTGACGTTGCTCGACAGTTTCCATGTTCTGGTCACCGGCGACACCGGGCCGCTGCATCTGGCGGTGGCGTTGAAGGTGAAAACCATCAGCCTGTTCGTGACCGCCGATTCACGCTCCACCGGGCCGATTCAGGATCCTGAACTGCACCGCATCATTCAGGTGTCGCGCACCGGCTATACGATGCCGCTGGAGGCGGAAAGCCCGATGGGGGTCATTCAGCCGCAGCGGATTTATGACGAACTGGTCGCGCACGTGCCTTTAGCGCGCTAGAGGTGCGGCGACGCATCGGCCGCCAGGCCGATGCGGTTAGCGTGGTTTGCGCCCGCGCAGCTTCGAAAGAAAGGTATCCACTCGCGCATAGCGCATCTGGCGGACTTTTTTGCCCGGCACGTCGCTGTTGCGGCAGACAGCGGCGGCGCGGCGCAGAATTTGCAGCGTTGCCGGCGCGTAATGATAATAACCGTACACCGCCTTCGACATGCTTTTCACCTCGGAAAAGCAGTTGGCCAGCATCAGGGCGGCCAACCGGCGCAGCGGCTCATCCCCAGGATGCTGCGCCACAAAGCGCAACATCTTCTCCATGGCGAACAGCAAATCTTCAATATCTTTGGGTTTGATATTGCGGGTGATGCCCTGGCTGTTATCCCGGTAGAAATAGAGTTCGCAGTCAAGATGGGCGATGCGGCGAGTTTTGAAATACTGAAAAGGCGTGAAAATCACGTCTTCATAACGCCTGCCGTCTTCGAACGTTTCCCCTGCCAGCAGCGTGCGCTTATATACCCGGCTCCAGAGATGCCACATCGAGCGTGCGAACAGCGGTTGCAGGCTGCCCAGCCCCAACGAGGAAAAGTCGTAGGCTGCGGGCTGCGTCGCGCGGTTCTCGGGTTTCGGCGGTTGTTCGGTGAACTTCTGATAATTAAAATCGATCAGGTCATATTCATCGGCGATCAGCAGGGGCCGCAGGAGCGCCAGATAGTCGTCGCTCAGCAGATCGTCGCCGTCGAGAAAGGTGACGTAGCGCCCGGTGGCTCGCTGCAGGCCGACATTGCGGGCGTGCGCAATGCCGCCGTTGGCCTGTGAAATAAAAGCCACGTGCGGATGCTGCCGCTGCGCCAGATACCGGCTGACCAGCGCCCCTGACGCATCGGTAGAGCCATCGTCGATGATGACCACTTCAATCTCATCAGAAATCTGCGTAAATAACGAATCCAGCGCAGCGATGACGAACGCTTCGTTATTGTAAAACGGCACGATAACGCTGAGCAGCGGTGGCTGATGAGTTTTCACGCGGTCTGCTCCTGGGCGGAAGGCGGTTTCGCCACGGAGAGCACGGCGGCGATCAGCGCCAGACAGAATATGACGGTGCCTTCCGTGCTGAAGAAGATGACGTCGCTAAGACCGTAAACGAAGAGGCTGGCGCTCACGCTCAGCAGCAGCGCGTTGCGCTGCGGCCGGAATGAAGAGAAGAACAGGCCGATATACAGCGCCAGCAACAGCAACGCCCCCCAGACCCCCTTGAGCGAATAGGTCTCCAGCAGCTCGTTATGCAGATGCACGTTGATGTAAGGCATGACGCCAGACAGGTGCGGTTGCTGCGCAACGATGGCGCGGATCTCTTCACCGCGCTGCTCGGCGGATTGACCCCATGGGGCATCCGTTCCTGTACGCCATGCAATCACCTGCATCGATAGACGGGAAATGATGGAGTTATCTATCTCGGGTTTATCGATCAGTTGCATGTTGGTTTTGAAGTCGGCAATGCGTTGTTCAATCTGCGTCTTAAAGACGAATCCGCAGATGAGCAGCAACAACGGTACCGAGGAGACCAGCACAAACTTGTGTTTTCTGGATACCAGATGTTTGGTCGCCAGCAGCGACAGACAAACCGCCACCGGGTAAACCAGCATCGCCGCGCGCGTGCCGGTCAGCACCAGCGCGGAGAAGGAAAGCAGGAACGCCGCAATGTACAGCACCAGACGGTAGCGGGTGCGCAGCATCAGGATGGCTTGCATCATCACCAGATCGATGGCGGTCATCAGGTAGGCAACGACCGTGGCGCGATCGAAGTTGAGCTCCACACGAGGAATATCCAGCCGCAATCCTTGATAGAGGGAATAGCCGTTGACCGCCAAACCGGTAACGAGGGCCACGACGATCAGCAGGCGCTGCACGCACAGCCGTTCATTGAGCGCAATCAGCAAGATGAAAGCGGTTGCGAGCTGCAGTTTGCCGGTCGACATATAGGAACGATAAACATTGATATATTCGCCCGGCTGTTTGAAATGATGCATCCACAGGATGGTGCCCATGCCGACGCAGAACATCAGCGCGGGCAACAGCAGATTTTTAACGTTGCTGAAGTAGTAGCGCGGATACAGGCAAACGGCGATAAAGGCGATGTAGCTGGAAACGTAAAACAGATTGCGTCCGGTCGCGGAACCGAAAGGAATGGTGCAAAAAGCGATGGCACATCCCAGATAAATCAGATAACTGAAGGCAGGGTGCGGCGTTTTTTGTTTTAGCATCGGGCGTGTTTTCCGGCTCACGTGTTGATTAAACGATGAAGGATCGCAGTGTGTCGTCAAACTCAGCTTTGAACTGAGCATAGTTGAAATGTTCAGCAGGATAGCGCTGCGCGTTTCGGCTCAACGTCTGGTAGGTTTCGCCCGCCAGCAATGTCTCAACGGCATCCGCGCAGTCGATATGCGACAACAGCTTGGGCGACACCAGGCTGTCGGTTAACGGATCGTAGACTTCATGCGGGAAGTCGACCTCGATATCGGTGAGCTGCCGGTGTTGTTCGATGGTGACCGACGGAACCAGGCCAATGCCGCAGACGCCGTCTTTCACCGCTTCCGGCTGGCCGTCAACCTGCGGGAAGATGACCGGCACGCCGAAATAGAGCGATTCCATGCAGGACAAGCCGAACGGCTCGGTGATCGGCGTGCTCATGTAAATGTGCGTGCGATTGAAGAAGCCGGCGACGTCATCCTGGTAACCGCTGAAGGTGACGCGATCGCCGAGCTGGAGCCGGGCCGCCAGCGCCTCGAACGCCGCGCGATCCGGCCCTTTGCCGGCCACTTCCAGCGTGACGTCATGCCCGCGTCGCAGCAGTTCCTGCATCATCAATAATGAAACGCTGATGCCTTTCAGGCTGACCAGACGCGAGGCGGTGCCGATTCTGATCGGCTGTGACAGCGTTTTCGGCGTGTTGTCGATCCCCGCCGGCGTCTTGATGCGGTTGATCACCACGTGGTTTGGGCAAGGCAGATTAAAGCGCAGCTCCATCACCCGCTTCGAGGCGTGTGAGGCGGAAATCACGCCGTCCAGCATGGCGAAGAAACGCAGCGTCTTTTGATTTTTCGGGTAGCGCCAGGAGCAGCCGTGATCGTAGTAAACCAGCTTGCCGCGCTTGGGTTTGGCCGCCAGCCCCGGTACCAGGTCCCAGACGATCACCACGTCGGCGTTGGCCCGCTCGATTTTCCACTTCAACAGAAATTTTCGCAGGAACTGCGGGCAGCGCAGCGGCAGCGCATTGATCAGGCGGTTGGCGAAGGTGACGGGTTGGTGCGCCGGCAACTGGCGGCGGATCTCCTCGCCGATGTCGCCGCTGATGCACAGGACCTGGTTGCTGCCGTCGGTGGTATCGTTGATGTACTGCAGGAACAGGCGCTCGACGCCGCCCATTTTACCCAGGTTGATAATGTGCAGTTTTTTCATGCTATAACCTTTTGCAACGCCTGCCATGCCGTATCGGCGTCGATTGTCGCCATGCTTTTTTCCGGCGAAATCAGCGAGTGCTGATTTTGCCCGTAGCCGCCGATCAGGCCGGGATCGGTCGGCCCAAACAGCGTGATGTTCGGTTTGTCGAGCGCGGCGGTCAAATGGCTGAGCCCGGTGTCGACCGAGACCACGCCCCTGGCGCCCGCCAGCACGTCAGCCACCTGCTGCAGGCTGAGCTTCGGCAGCACCTCGACATGTGGGAAACCTTCCGCCAACCGCAGCGCGCGCTGATGTTCATGCTCCGCCCCCCAGGGCAGTTTGATCTTCAGCCCGCTGTCGGCCGTCAGCGCGATCAGCTCGCGCCAGTTCTGCTCCGGCCAATGCTTGTCGTCGCGGGTCGTAGCGTGCAAAAACACCAGATATTGACCGGCATCGGCCGGCGGCTGGCTGAGAAAACGCGCGGCGATGGCATAGTCGCCGTAGCTGCCCGGTTTATCGTAGCCGAGGCTTTTGGCGAACAGCTCGCGCGTGCGTTCCACGGCGTGCTGCCGTTTGTCTATCTCATGGCGCACGTTGTAGAACCAGCTGGCGAACGGTTCGCGCGCGCTTTTGCAGTCCGGGCCATGTTTGTTGCCCTTGGCGACGCGCGTGATCAGCGCGGCGCTTTTCATCAGGCCCTGCGCGTCGATCACCACGTCGTAACGGCGTTCTTGCAGCGCGCGCTTGAAGTCGCAGCGCTGCTGTCGGGTGTCGCTGCCGAACCAGTTTTTGCGCCAGCGGCGAATGGCCACCGGGATCACGCGATCCACCGCCGGGTGCCAGGTGGGGATTTGGCTGAAACCTTCTTCCACTACCCAGTCGAAGCGGATATCGGGAATGGCCTGCAGCGCATCGGTCAGGGCGGGCAGCGTATGCAACACGTCTCCCATCGAGGACGTTTTTACGATTAACACCTGCATGACTATTCCTCGCTGGCGACAAGCAACGGCGTCAGCGCATCCAACACTTGCTGCGGCTGAATATCGATCAAACTTTGGTGATACCCTTGTTCGGCATCGCCCTTACGCACCTTGTGGTAGCCGCTGATCAAGCGGATAACCCGCGCCTTGTCGGAGAGCGGCGGCGTGAAGTCGGGGCTGCTTGGGCCGTACAAGGCTATCAGCGGTTTGTTCAACGCTGCGGCAACGTGCATTAAACCGGAGTCGTTGCTGACCACCGCCCGGCAGGCCGCGATCAGGATCACCGCCTGCTCCAGCTGGGTTTTTCCGGCCAGATTAAGGCAGAAATCGCGCGCGTCGTCCTGCAACGCGGCGCGGATCTGTTCGCCGGCCTCATGGTCTTTTGCCGAACCGAACAGCGCGATTTGATAGCCGCTCTCGATCAGCCGTTGAGCCAGCGCCGCGTAGTGATAGTGCGGCCAGCGCTTGGCGGGGCCGAACTCCGCGCCTGGGCAGAAGCCGACGATCGGGCGGCTGTCGGTCAGGTTGAAGGCCGAGGTGGTTTCGGCGATCTCTTCGTCGCTCACCCGCAGCTGCGGCCACAGCAGCGGCTGCGGCAGATCGTCGGCGCGCTGAACGCGGCCTTTGTCATAGGCCAGCGCCACATAGCGCTGCACCATCAGCGGGAAAGCCGCCTTGTCGAGCACGCGGACGTCGTTCAGCAGGCCGTAGCGCATTTCGCCCCGCCAGCCGGTGCGCTGCGGGATATCGGCGAAGAAAGGCACCAGCGCGGATTTGAACGAGTTGGGCAGAACGTAAGCGCGATCGTAACGGTTGGCGCGCAGAGCGCGCCCCAGGCGGCGGCGCTCGCCGAGCCCCAGCGCGCCGTGGCCCAGCGGCATCGCCAGCGCCTGATTGACTTCCGGCATGCGCGCCAGCAACGGGCGGCACCAGGCAGGCGCCATCACATCGATCTCCGCCGTCGGATATTCGGCCTTCAGGGTGCGATAGAGACTTTGCGACATCATCATGTCGCCAACCCAAGAAGGGCCGATAACCAGTATTTTCATACCCAGCGTTAATTCCTTCAGCTTATGCGGTGCGGTTCAACCAGGCCATGTACTCTTTCACGCCTTCGGCGACCGTTTTGAACGGTGCGTCGTAGCCGGCGGCGCGCAGCTTGGTCAGATCGGCCTGGGTGTACGCCTGATAGCGGCCCTTCAGCTTCTCCGGGAACTCGATGTATTCCACCGCGCCTTGCTGATGGAAGTCCACCACCGCGTCAGCCACCGCCTGGAAGGTTTCCGCCCGGCCGGTGCCGCAGTTGAAGATGCCGGATTTGCCGGTTTCCCAGAACCACAGGTTGACCGCCGCCACGTCGCCGACGTAGATGAAGTCACGCTTGAAGTTTTCGCTGCCGGCGAACAGTTTCGGGTTTTCGCCGCGGTTGATCTGGGTGTTCAGGTGGAAGGCGACGCTGGCCATGCTGCCTTTGTGGCCTTCACGCGGGCCGTAAACGTTGAAGTAGCGGAAGCCGCAGATCTGCGAGTCCGCTTCCGGCAGGATCTCACGCACGTACTGATCGAACAGGAATTTGGAATAGCCGTACACGTTGAGCGGCGCTTCATACTGACGCTCTTCGATAAACTCTTCGCGGCCGCCGTAAGTGGCGGCGGAGGAGGCATACAGGAACGGAATCTCGCGATCCAGGCAGTAGTGCAGCAGGTCTTTGGAGTACTGATAGTTGTTGTCCATCATGTACTTGCCGTCCCACTCGGTGGTCGCAGAGCAGGCGCCTTCGTGGAACACCGCTTCGATCTCGCCCAGATCGTCGCCGGCCACGATGCTGGCGATAAAGTCTTCTTTATCGATATAGTCGGCGATGTCCAGATCGACCAGGTTGACGAACTTGGTGCCGTCTTTCAGGTTGTCCACCACCAGGATATCGCGATATCCCTTGTCGTTCAGTGCCTTAATGATGTTGCTGCCGATCATGCCGGCGCCGCCAGTAACGATAATCATTGGGTTACCCCTGCTAAGCTGCCTGGTGGGGCACAATGCCCCACGCTCAATGGCGGTTATCATAGCATTTCATGCCGCGGCAAACAGCGGAAGGGCTCCGAATATCCCGCATTGCCATTGAAGTCCGCCGTTTGCCGTGATATCTGCTGCAATTTTAATATTCTCTCCCGCGCATTCTCGTCAGTTTGGTTACAAATCAGTAAAATATGCCGCAATTAGCCCAATCCTGGAGATAACCGAATGTCAGCGTCTTTTTATCAGCAGTTGGAACAACAGCTTGCCGCCACGCGCAGTGAAGGGCTGTTCAAGGAAGAACGCATCATTACCTCCGCGCAACAGGCGGACATCGCCGTCGCTGACGGCAGCCATGTGATCAACTTCTGCGCCAATAACTACCTGGGCCTGGCCAACCATCCGGCGCTGATCGCCGCCGCCAAATCGGGGATGGACAGCCACGGTTTCGGCATGGCGTCGGTGCGCTTCATCTGCGGCACCCAGGACAGCCACAAGCAGCTCGAACAGAAACTGGCGGCCTTTTTGGGCATGGAAGATGCGATCCTGTACTCCTCTTGCTTCGACGCCAACGGCGGGCTGTTCGAAACCCTGCTCGGCCCGGAAGACGCCATTATCTCCGATGCGTTGAACCATGCGTCGATCATCGACGGCGTGCGGCTGTGCAAGGCCAAGCGCTATCGCTACGCCAATAACGACATGGCCGAGCTGGCCGCGCAGCTGAAACAGGCCAAAGCCGACGGCGCGCGCCACATTCTGATCGCCACCGACGGCGTGTTCTCGATGGACGGCGTGATCGCCAACCTGAAAGGGGTTTGCGATCTGGCGGACGAGTATCAGGCGCTGGTGATGGTGGATGACTCCCACGCGGTGGGCTTTGTCGGCGCCAACGGGCGCGGCACCCATGAATACTGCGAAGTGATGGGCCGCGTCGATATCATTACCGGTACGTTAGGTAAGGCGCTGGGCGGCGCGTCCGGCGGCTACACCGCCGCCAAGAAAGAAGTGGTGGAGTGGCTGCGCCAGCGTTCGCGCCCGTACCTGTTCTCCAACTCGCTGGCGCCGGCGATCGTCGCCGCGTCGATCAAAGTGCTGGAACTGTTGGAAGAGGGCGATGCGCTGCGCGATCGCCTGTGGGCCAACGCGCGTCTGTTCCGCGAAAAAATGACCGCCGCCGGCTTCACCCTGGCCGGCGCCGATCACGCCATCATCCCGGTCATGCTGGGGGAGGCGAAGCTGGCGCAGGAATTCGCCAATGCGTTGCTCAAGGAAGGCATCTATGTGACCGGTTTCTTCTATCCGGTGGTGCCGAAAGGCCAGGCGCGCATCCGCACCCAGATGTCCGCCGACCACACCCCGGAGCAAATCGAACGCGCAGTGGCGGCGTTTACACGTATCGGTAAGGATCTTGGCGTTATTGCATAAGGTAAAACCATGAAAGCACTGTCAAAACTGAAAGCGGAAGAAGGGATTTGGATGACCGACGTGCCTCAGCCGGAGCTGGGCCACAACGACATCATGATCAAAATCCGCAAAACCGCGATCTGCGGCACCGATGTGCATATCTACAACTGGGACGAGTGGTCGCAAAAAACCATTCCGGTTCCGATGGTGGTCGGCCATGAATACGTGGGCGAAGTGGTGGCGATCGGTCAGGAAGTCAAAGGCTTCAGCATCGGCGATCGCGTGTCCGGCGAAGGCCACATCACCTGCGGCCACTGCCGCAACTGCCGCGGCGGTCGCACGCACCTGTGCCGCAACACCATCGGCGTGGGCGTGAACCGTCCGGGCAGCTTCGCGGAATATCTGGTGATCCCGGCGTTCAACGCCTTCAAGATCCCGGATAACATCTCCGACGAACTGGCTTCGATCTTCGATCCGTTCGGCAACGCGGTGCATACTGCGCTGTCGTTCGATCTGGTCGGGGAAGACGTGCTGGTGTCCGGCGCCGGTCCGATCGGCATCATGGCGGCGGCGGTGTGCAAACACGTCGGCGCCCGTCATGTGGTGATCACCGACGTTAACGAATACCGTCTGGAACTGGCGCGCAAGATGGGCGTGACCCGCGCGGTGAACGTCAGCAAGGAAAACCTCAACGACGTGATGGCCGAGCTGGGCATGACCGAAGGATTCGACGTCGGTCTGGAAATGTCCGGCGCGCCGCCGGCGTTCCGCACGCTGCTGAACGCCATGAACCACGGCGGGCGCATCGCTATGCTGGGCATTCCGCCTTCGGATATGTCGATCGACTGGAACCAGGTGATTTTCAAAGGGCTGTTTATCAAAGGGATTTACGGCCGCGAAATGTTTGAGACCTGGTACAAAATGGCGGCGCTGATCCAGTCCGGTCTGGATTTGACCCCGATCATCACCCACCGTTTCTCGATCGACGAGTTCCAGCAGGGCTTCGACGCCATGCGCTCCGGCAAGTCGGGCAAAGTGGTGCTGAGCTGGGATTGATCTCGGCAGGCGTGAAAAGGGCCGGAATTCCGGCCCTTTTTTTATGCTTGCGGTTTGGTTTGCGTCCAGTGCTGCCAATGACGCTTGATGAAGGTCACCGGCGGCGAGGTGGCAATGCTGTCGGCGATAACGCCAAGCGCGGTGCCGGCGTTGGTTTTTTCCTTCGGCGGTTTGACCTTGCACTGTTTGATGCCGCCGCTGAACGGGTTCTTCGGCTGCGGTTTTTGCGGTTTGACCGGCGGCGGGACGTAGCTGCCGCCACCGTTGCCCTGCGGTTCGTTCAGCAGCGCGCTCGGTTTGACCAGCACGATATCGGCGGGCAGCGACGGCAGCATCTGCTGCAGCACTTTCACCGTTGCCGGGCGCGGGTGGCCGATGGCGATGGCGGAACCGTTGCGCCGTGCCAATTCAACCGCGCGGTTGAACTGACGGCGGATATCGGCTTCGCTCGCGGTATCGTCGAGGAACACCTTGCGTTTGATCACCTTCACGCCGGTGCCGGCTGCGGCGCGGGTCGCCTGGCTGTTGCCGATGGTCATGCTGTCGAGGAAGTACAGACGGTAGCTTTCGAGCGCCTGCATCACTTTCTGCATGCCCGGCAGGCTGGAAGTCATGGCGCTGCCCATGTGGTTGTTCATGCCGACCGCGTAAGGCACGTTGTTCACCGCGTTGCGGATGATGCGCTGGATCTCGTCGCTGCTCATGGCGGGCTGCAGGGTATCGCGCTCCAGCGGCTGCTTGCTGAGCGGCGCCATCGGCATGTGGATCAGCACTTCGCGGCCCTGGCTGTGGGCGCGGGTGGCCATCAGGCGGGCGTGCGGCGCGTTGGGCAAGACTGCGACCGAGATCGCCGTCGGCATTTGCAGCACCGCATTTTCTTCGTGGGGGCGGTAGCCCACGTCATCGATGACGATGGAGAGTTTTCCTGCCTGCGCAGCGTAAGCCTGCAGCAGACAGCCCATTAACAGAGCTGTACGGGTTTTGACATAGCGCAAATCTATCTTCCCAACCACGGCAGTGGGTTAACCGCCTGTCCCTGACGACGGATTTCGAAATAGAGCGACGGCGTTCCCTGGCCGCCGCTGGTGCCGACCAGAGCGATCGGCTGGCCGGCGCGCACCTGCGCCCCGACGTTGACCAACGCGCTTTGGTTATAGCCGTACACGCTCATGTCGCCTTTACCGTGTTCGACCACCACCATCAGGCCATAGCCTTGCAGCCAGTCGGCCAGCAGCACGCGGCCATCGGCGACGGCTTTCACTTCGCTGCCTTCGCGGGCTTCGATCACCATGCCTTTCCAGCGTAGCTCGCCCTGCTGCTGCTCGCCAAAGCCGTGCAGCGTGCGGCCGCGCACCGGCCACATCAGCTGGCCGGCCGGACGGCCGAGGCCGCCGGTTCGCGCCATCAGCGAGCGATCGGCTTCGCTAGGTTTGTAGGTGGTGCCGGTTTTCTTCGCCTGCTGTTCCTTGATGCGCACCTGTTCGCGCACCTTGGCCGCTTCACGCGCTTCGCGTTCGGCGCGCGCACGGGCTTCGCGCTCCGCCCGGGCGATCTTGTCGCGCATGCGGGCTTCGTTTTGGCGCAGTTCCACCAGGCGTTGTTGGTCTTTTTCCAGCGAGGCTTCCAGCGCGGTCAGCGTTTTCTTGCGGGCGCCGCGCGCCTGCTCCAACTTCTGCTGCTGCGTCTGTTGTTCGCTCAGTAAGGATTTTTGCTGGCCCTGTTTGGCCACCAGCGTGGTTTTTTGCTTCGCCAGCTCGGCGCGGGTCTGTTTCAGCTCTTCGATGGTTTTCTGGCGCGCTTCGTTCAGATAACCGAAATAGGCCAGAATACGTTCGCTGCGCTGGCTTTCTTCACCGCTGAGGATCAGCTGCACGGCGCTGTGCTGCCCTTGCCGGAAGGCGGCGTCAAGCTGTTTGGCGAGGAGGTTTTGCTGGGTCGATTGCTGCTTTTGCAGCTTGGCGATCGAGGCGTTCAGGCCGGAAATGTCCTTGCCCAACTGGGTGAGCGTGCCCTGGGTGTCGCGCAACTGGCGGCTGGCCTGGGCGATGGTTTTTTCCTGCTGCCGCAGCTGATCCTGCAGCGAGCTGCGCTGCTGTTGCTGCTGCTTCACCGCTTTTTCTTTCTCGGCGATGCTCTGCTGAATGTCTTTCAGCTGGGATTTATTGTCTTCCGCCGCCTGGCCGGCGAGCGGCAACAGCAAGACGCCAGCGCAAAATACGCTGGCGCACATGGCGGTGAACGTCCTTGGCGCGGTGCGTTCAGGCAGCGGCCGGCTGCCTGCGTTTGCGCTTCGGGTTACCCTTGATAGTGCAAAAAACGCCTTCTCCCTCATGGAGAAGGATTATTCCACGATGAACAGCGGCTTACCAGTCATCTCTTGCGGGATTTCCATTCCCATGAGCGTTAACAGGGTTGGCGCGATGTCCGAAAGCTTGCCGCCTTCGACCGCCTGCGCCGATTTGCCGACGTAAATCAGCGGCACCGGCAGGCTGGTGTGGGCGGTATGCGCCTGGCCGGTGGCCGGATCGCGCATCTGCTCGGCGTTGCCGTGATCGGCGGTGATCAGCAACTGACCGTCGACGTCGCGCACCGCGTCAACCACCTGGGCGATGCAGGCGTCCAGCGTTTCCACCGCTTTGACCGCCGCTTCATACACGCCGGTATGCCCCACCATGTCGCCGTTCGGGTAGTTGCAGATAATGGCGTCGTATTTGCCGCTGCGGATGGCGGTCAACAGTTTGTCGGTCAGTTCGGCGGCGCTCATCTCAGGCTGCAGATCGTAGGTGGCGACCTTCGGCGAATTGACCAGCACGCGGTCTTCCCCTTTGAACGGCGCTTCCACGCCGCCGTTATAGAAGAAGGTGACGTGGGCGTATTTTTCGGTTTCCGAGATGCGCAGCTGGGTTTTGTCGTGCTTCATCAGCCATTCGCCGAAGGTGTTGGCCAGCGACGCCGGCGGATAGGCGCAGGCGGTGTCGATGTCGGCGGCGTACTCGGTCAGCATCACGAAATCGCCGAACTGCACCTGTTTGGCGCGTGGGAAACCGTCGAAATCCGCGTTCACGAAGGCGCGGGTGATCTGGCGCGCGCGGTCAGCGCGGAAGTTCATGAAGATCAACGCATCGCCGTCCTGCATCGCGGCATCGGCCTCGCCGGCGGCGCGAATGACGGTCGGTTTGACGAACTCGTCGTTTTCACCGCGCTGGTAGGCGGCCTGCAAACCGGCTACCGCATCGTCGGCCACGTAGTCGCCTTTGGCCGCGGTCAGCAGGTCATAGGCCAGCTGCACGCGATCCCAACGGTTGTCGCGATCCATGGCGTAGTAGCGCCCAATGAGTGAAGCGATGCGCCCGACGCCCAGCGTGGCGAAGGCCTCGCGGCAGCGCTGCAACGGGGCTTCGGCGCTGCGCGGCGGCGTGTCGCGTCCGTCGAGGAAGGCATGCAGATAGACGGCTTTGGCGCCGCGCCGGGCGGCCAGTTTAATCATGGCCAGGATGTGCTCGTCGTGGCTGTGCACGCCGCCCGGCGACAGCAGGCCCATGATATGCACCGCTTTGCCGGCCGCCACGGCCTTATCGACGGCGGCGGTCAGGACCGGATTGGCGAAGAAGTCGCCGTCGGCGATCGCTTTGTCCAGCCGGGTCAGATCCTGGTATACGATGCGCCCGGCGCCCAGGTTGACGTGGCCGACTTCGGAGTTGCCCATTTGGCCGTCGGGCAGGCCGACATCCAGCCCTGAAGCGGCGATCAGCGTATGCGGCTGCTCCCGCCACAGGCGATCCATCACCGGGGTGCCGGCGTTCAGGATCGCGTTGTCCTGCCGCTCTTCACGGTGGCCGTAACCGTCCAGGATCACCAGTACCATCGGTTTTTTGTTGCTCGACATTGCATTGACCTCTTATGAACTTTTTAAGCTGCGAATAGCCATGCGCCCGCCGGAAGCATGGCTGTTCGCCCTCGAAAAACCGGCTGATTTTACACCGCCACCGGCGATAAATAGCCCAAAGAGATCAAGGTTGCGGCGAATCGCGCGGGCTTTTATGCTCTGACCTCGGGAATTTCTCAGCGCAGCCCGCAGTTTCTACAATCGCGCTTGCTTATTGGCTGTATTTGCCGCACTCGGCAGGTATACTCTGGAACCTTGACTTATTTATCCCTTAACTGACGGGAGTTGTTACACCCCATGCTGCAAGAAATTATGCCATTCGTAAGCAGACACCCTATTCTGAGCCTGGCTTGGATCGCTCTGCTGGTCGCCGTGATCGTCATGACCTTCAAAAGCCGTTTCTCCAAGGTCAAAGAGATCGCTCGCGGTGAAGCTATCCGCCTGATCAACAAAGAAGATGCCGTGGTGGTTGACACCCGCAGCCGCGACGATTTTCGCCGTGGTCACCTGGCCAGCGCCATCAACCTGACCGCCAGCGAAATCAAAAGCGGCAGCCTGGGCGAGCTGGAAAAACACAAAGCGCAGCCGATCATCGTCGTGTGCGCCAACGGCACCGCCTCCCGCGAACCGGCAGAGAACCTGAGCAAGGCCGGTTTTGAAAAGGTGACGATGCTGAAAGACGGCATCGCCGGCTGGAGCGGAGAAAACCTGCCGCTGGTGCGCGGCAAGTAACCGTTAAACCTATTTGAGGTGGCAATCCATGGCTAACATTGATATCTACACCAAAGCGACTTGCCCGTTCTGCCATCGCGCCAAGGCGCTGTTGAACAGCAAGGGCGCGGCGTTTAACGAGATCGCCATCGACGGCGATAACGCCAAGCGCGAAGTGATGATCGAGCGCAGCGGGCGCACCACCGTGCCGCAGATTTTCATCGACGGCCGGCATATCGGCGGCTGTGATGATTTATATGAACTCGATGCTCGCGGCGGCCTGGATCCGCTGCTTTAAGCAGCTTGCCGGTTCACCGAGTGTCAATAAGGACGTTTAACCAAGGGTATTACTCACATGTCAGAACAAAACAGCACTGAAATGGCTTTCCAGATCCAACGTATTTATACCAAGGACATCTCCTTCGAAGCGCCGAACGCGCCGCAGGTTTTCCAGCAGGAATGGCAGCCGGAAGTTAAACTTGATCTGGATACCGCGTCCAGCCAACTGGCTGACGAAGTGTATGAAGTGGTACTGCGCGTAACCGTGACGGCGACCCTGGGCGAAGAGACGGCGTTCCTGTGCGAAGTGCAACAGGCGGGCATCTTCTCGGTAGCAGGCATCGAAGGCACGCAGCTGGCGCATTGCCTGGGCGCATACTGCCCGAACATCCTGTTCCCGTATGCGCGCGAGTGCATCACCAGCCTGGTTTCCCGCGGCACATTCCCGCAGCTGAACCTGGCACCGGTCAACTTTGACGCGCTGTTCATGAACTATCTGCAGCAGCAGGCGGAAGGCGAAGGTGCCGCACCACATCAGGATGCCTGATGAACACCGTCAATGCTTCAATGACTGTCATCGGTGCCGGCTCGTACGGCACCGCATTGGCCATCACGCTGGCGCGTAACGGCCACACCGTGGTGTTGTGGGGGCATAACCCCGCGCAAATTCAAACGTTGCAGCGCGATCGCTGCAATCAGGCATTTCTGCCCGACGTTCCTTTCCCCGATACCCTGCTGCTTGAAGCCGATTTGGCGCGTGCGCTGGCTGCCAGCCGCGACGTGCTGGTGGTGGTGCCGAGCCATGTGTTCGGCGACGTGTTGCGCCAGCTGAAGCCGCATCTGCGCCCTGACGCCCGCATCGTGTGGGCCACCAAGGGGCTGGAGGCTGAAACCGGCCGGTTGCTGCAGGACGTGGCGCGTGAGGCGTTGGGCGAGGCGATCCCGCTGGCGGTGCTCTCCGGGCCGACGTTCGCCAAAGAGCTGGCCGCCGGCCTGCCGACGGCGATTGCGCTGGCGGCGACCGATGCGCAGTTCGCCGACGATCTGCAACAGCTGCTGCACTGCGGCAAGAGCTTCCGCGTCTACAGCAATCCCGACTTCATTGGCGTTCAGCTTGGCGGCGCGGTGAAGAACGTGATCGCCATCGGCGCCGGCATGTCCGACGGCATCGGTTTCGGCGCCAACGCCCGCACCGCGTTGATTACGCGCGGGCTGGCGGAAATGAGCCGTCTGGGTTCTGCGCTGGGCGCCGACCCTTCGACGTTCATGGGCATGGCGGGGCTGGGGGATCTGGTGCTAACCTGCACGGACAACCAGTCGCGTAACCGCCGCTTCGGCATTATGCTGGGGCAGGGCAAAGGCGTGCAGGAAGCGCAGGACAGCATCGGTCAGGTGGTCGAGGGCTATCGCAATACCAAAGAGGTGTTGGCGTTGGCGCAGCGGCACGGCGTGGAAATGCCGATCACCGAACAGATCTATCAGGTGCTTTACTGCCACAAGGACGCCCGCGAAGCGGCGCTGAGCCTGCTGGGGCGAGCCCGAAAGGACGAAAAGCCCAGCGCGTGACATAAAACGATATGTCGGGGCAGCGGAATGCTGACCCCGCAAATGACCTGGGCCGCTCCGCGCCACTGTGTGAAGCGGCCCGTTTGGCAAGGCAAAGGGGTATGTGATGTCGTCAGAAGAGTTGGAACAGGTCTGGAACAGCATTAAATCAGAAGCGCGAGCACTGGCTGATTGTGAACCGATGCTGGCCAGCTTTTTCCATGCGACGTTGCTCAAGCATGAGAACCTGGGCAGCGCGCTCAGCTATATGTTGGCCAACAAGCTGGCGACGCCGATCATGCCCGCCATCGCGGTGCGCGAGGTGGTGGAAGAGGCCTACAAGTCCGACAATCAGATGATCGTTTCGGCGGCGCGCGATATTCTCGCGGTGCGGCTGCGCGATCCGGCGGTCGATAAATACTCCACGCCGCTGCTTTACCTGAAAGGGTTCCACGCGCTGCAGGCTTACCGCATCGGCCACTGGCTGTGGCAGCAAGGGCGGCAAGCGCTGGCGATCTACCTGCAAAATCAAATTTCCGTCGCCTTCGGCGTAGACATCCACCCGGCGGCGACCATCGGCTGCGGCATCATGCTCGACCACGCCACCGGCATCGTGATTGGTGAAACGGCGGTGGTGGAAAACAACGTTTCTATTCTGCAGTCGGTCACCCTGGGCGGTACCGGTAAAACCAGCGGCGACCGCCACCCGAAAATTCGCGAAGGGGTGATGATTGGCGCCGGCGCCAAAATTCTCGGCAATATCGAAGTGGGCAAGGGCGCCAAGATTGGCGCGGGCTCGGTGGTCTTGCAGGCGGTGCCGCCGCACACCACCGCCGCCGGCGTACCGGCGCGTATCGTCGGGCGCCCGGAGAGCGATACGCCGTCGATGGATATGGATCAATACTTCAACGGCACCAACCACGGATTCGAGTACGGCGACGGCATCTAAGCCGTGCCTGCGGGTCCATTCAGGGGGAGCTTCGGCTCCCCCTGTGTTTTTCAAGCGGCGGTCAGCCCTGTTTCGGGAACTGGGTGATATCGGTAACGATATCGTCGATCGCCGCCTTGACGTCATCCGCCGTGACCGGCGTGCTGTCGTTGTTGACGGTTTTACCGTAGGCCTTGCGCACCACTTCCATCACCGTTTTACCGGTATCCTGGTCGATCAACTCGCCTTCGATATACAGCGCGGTATTTTGCGTCCGGTGCCCGGTAGCCGCCATGGTGCTGGCAACCACCGCAGCAACCGGCACCACCTCATAGAACTTCATGTCTTCGTTTCGCAACGGCGGTGATGGCGAGTTTGGCCACCAGCACGCGCGAGCCCGCCGGGCTTGGCAGAATGGTAAAGCGGTTCTGCAGCGCGGTTTTGATCCGCTGGGTCGCGTAGGCCTTAATCTTGTTCAACGTGTCCTGGCTCACGCGCGCCGTGGGTTTCTCCGCCGGGAAATAGACCACCGGTTGGAAATAGATGCCGCGATAGTTGGATTCCTTGTAGCTCGGATCTACCCAGCGCAGCGTTTTATGACCGCTGGGCGAGGTGGTTTCCTGCAGTTTGCTGTAATCGGACAAGAAGCCCGAATATTGCGACGTTTGGGTGACTTTGGACGAACAGCCCGCCAGCAACAGGCCCGCTGCCAGAACGGCCATGGCAACGCTCAAGCGTTGTTTTTTCATGTGGTTTCCTATGATGAGTGGTGATTACCCTTACAAAACATAGCGCATTATCTGCGGCGTAGCGGGCATTTTCGGGGCCGGGCGTGCCCTGTCGCGGCCTTTTTTCAGGATCGTGATGCGCCGCCGGTTTTTGTCGCCAGCGCCGGTGATAAGGCGGCGAGTGAGGCATCCGCTCTGGCCCGCGTCAGGCGTAGCTCGGCTTGCCACTGTGGCAACAATGGCCAGAGATCCGCCTGATGTTCGGCTTGCAGGCACCAAACCTCCCGGTCGTGCCAATCACCGAGGGCATTTTGCGCCGCTTTCAGGCTCGCCATCGCTGCGGGAGAAAGGGGAAGGCGTTGCGGGTAGGCTTCGGCCGCGTAACGCAGGCGTTTAACCAGCAGCCGCAGACGGTGGCGATCGTAGCCGGTATCAGCCAACGCCCGGCGTAATTGCCGCTGCTGGCGCTGCAGGCGTCGGTTTACACGGTGTTTGGCGGCGCGTTGCGCGGTGCGGCGAAAGCGGTGCGGCCAGGCGTGCAATAGCGAAGGGAAGCGGATGAGCTGCGGGTTGGCGAGCAGTTGGCGGCAGCGGGCCTGAAAATCGTTCTGGCGCACGTTGGCCTGCCAATCCAGGTGATGGTGCGCCAGTTCGGCGATCAGCACCTCGAGATCGCGCAGCGGCGTCGTGAGCCTGCCCAACTGGGCGGCGGCCCGATCGAGCCGCGTTGCGCCGGGGCAACCGTGCAATGGGCGCAGCAGGCTGCGGATACGGCGCAGACTGACGCGCAAATCGTGCAGCGCTTCGCTGTCCGGCGCCTGTTGCAGCCGCTGTAGCGCCTCGTTCAGCGCCGACTCGAGCCGGCGAAGCGGGGTGACAATATCCTCGACGAAAGCCATGTGCCGTTCCTGGAGAGAGCATCGCAACGATGCCTCCTTCAGTATGGCGCGTCGTTGTGGATTACGCCTTGATCAGCGCGCCGGCATAGTCCATTTGCCGCCAGGCTTCATAAACCACCACCGCGACGGCATTCGACAGGTTCATGCTGCGGCTTTGCGCCTGCATCGGGATGCGGATTTTTTGCTGCGCGGGCAGCGCATCGAGGATGTCGGCGGGCAACCCGCGCGTTTCCGGGCCGAACAGCAGGTAGTCGCCGGCCTGATAGCTGACGGCGCTGTGCGCCGGCGTGCCTTTGGTCGTGAGAGCAAACAGCCGTTGCGGATCCTCGGCGGCGAGAAAAGCGGCGTAGTCGGCATGACGGTGGACGCGGGTGAACTCATGGTAATCCAGCCCGGCGCGGCGCAGACGCTTGTCGTCCCACGGAAAACCCAGCGGTTCGATCAGATGCAGATTAAAGCCGGTATTGGCGCACAGGCGAATGATATTGCCGGTATTGGGTGGAATTTCGGGTTCAAATAAAACGATGTTCAGCATGTTGCAGGCCCCTCGTGAACGAGGGGCGCAGGATAGCAAACTCTTACTGTTCTGTCTTAGACGATAGGCGTTGATGATGCAGCGGCAGCCACAGCACCAGCCGCAGACCGCCAAGCGGGCTGTCTTCGGCCTTCACCCAGCCGCGATGCTGATTGACCGCCGCCTCGACGATCGCCAGACCAAGGCCGGTGCCGCCGGACTCACGGTCGCGCGCCTCATCGGTGCGGTAGAACGGGCGGAAAATCTGCTCGCGATCTTCGGCGCTGACGCCGGGGCCGTCGTCGTCAACCTGGATGGTCACGCCCTGATTGTCGGCGCTGAACGCCACGGCGATGCGGGTGTGCGAATAACGCAGGGCGTTTCGCACGATGTTTTCCAACGCGCTGTCCAGCGCGCTCGCGTTGCCGAACAGCGTCCACGGACCGGGCGGCGCAGCGATCTCCAGCTGCTTGCCCATCTGTTCCGCTTCGAAACGGGCGTTGTCCAGCACGTCGGCCCACAGTTCGTTGGCCTTCAGCTGCTCGCGCGCCAGCTCGCCCTTCTGCTGCCCGCGCGACAGCGCCAGCAGATCGTTGATCATCGAATCCAGCCGCTGCGCTTCGGTTTCGATGCGCGCCAGTTCATGGCCTTCGCCGTGGCGGCGGCGCATCAGCGCGGTGGCCAACTGCAGGCGAGTCAGCGGCGTGCGCAGCTCGTGCGAGATGTCCGAGATCAGCCGCTGCTGCGCGTTCATCATGCGCTCCAGCGCGCTGACCATTTGGTTGAAGCTGGCGCCGGTGGCCAGGAACTCCTGCGGACCGGCCTCCAGCTCCGGATGCTGCTTCAGGTTGCCGCGCGCCACGTCATCGGCGGCGTTCTTCAGCTTGCGCGCCGGCTTCGCCAGGCTCCAGGCCAGCCACAGCAGCAGCGGGGCGCTGATCAGCATGGTGACGATCAGCAGCAGCAGCGGCCGGTCGAACATCAGGTTGATGAAATCGGATTGCGGGCTGTTGGCGGGACGGATCAGGTACAGCTGGTAGTTGTCTTCGCCGTCGCGCACCGCGAACGGCCCGACCAGCTCGACGCGGCCGTATTTTTTCTTCTTCGGATGATCCGAGTTATCGGATTGGCCGATGAAGTTGCGGACGATCTGCATTTCGTTGCGCTGCGCGCCGATCACCCGGCCTTCGCTGGTGACCAGCAGCAGGCGTTGGCCCGGCGGCGCCCATTTGTCGATGGCGCGGAACAGGCGGCGCCACCACATCAGATCGTTGGCCGGATCGTTTTGCAGCTCGGCCTCGACGTGCTGTTCCAGCATCAACCCCTGCCGCTGCTCGCTGTCGAGCAGCGAGGTCATTTGGCGGGAGTCGAGCTTGGGCACCATCAGCACCAGCATTAGCACCAGGGCTAACGTGAACCAGAAAATGGCGAAGATGCGTGCCGTCAAACTGTTGATCATGTTGCAGATACCATCAAATAACCACGCCCGCGCAGGGTTTTGAACCACGGATGCCCGTCTTTGCGATCCGGCAGCTTACGCCGCAGGTTGGAGATGTGCATGTCGATAGCGCGATCGAACGGAGTCAGGCGTTTGCCCAGCACTTCCTGGCTCAGCAGTTCGCGCGACACCACCTGGCCGAGATGCTGCGCCAGCAGATACAGCAGGGTGAACTCGGTGCCGGTCAGATCCAGCACCTGGCCGTCGAAGCTGGCCTCCTGGCGGCCGGGGTTCAGCTGCAGGCCATCGACATCCAGCGTCGGGGCGCCGCTGTCGACCTGTTGCTGCTGTTCGCTCCAGTTAGAACGGCGCAGAATGGCGCGAATGCGCGCGACCAGCTCGCGATCGTTGAAGGGTTTCGGCAGGTAATCATCGGCGCCCAGCTCCAGGCCCAGCACGCGGTCCAGCTCGCTGCCGCGCGCGGTCAGCATGATGACCGGCGTTTGGTGATGTTGGCGCAGTTCTTTCAGCGTATCGATGCCGTTTTTCTTCGGCATCATGATGTCGAGCAGCAGCAGATCGACGGAGCTGTCCAGCAGCGACAACGCCTGCTCGCCATCGTGCGCGACGACGATATTAAAACCTTCCATTTCAAGCAGTTCTTTTAACAGCGAGGTCAACTCGCGGTCGTCGTCAACTAACAGAATCTTGTTCATTATGATTTACCTCCAGACGCAAAATACGTCATCAACTGTTGCCATTCCATGACTTTACGTAGTTTTACATGCACTGACGCAGGTTTTCAGGTGTGGCGGTACACTGCTCCTCGTTGATTCGCAAAGTGAGAAAGCTTGAGGAGTTGAAATGCGTAAGGTGACCGCATTAGTTATGGCATCACTGCTGGCAATTGGTTCGACCGCTGCCTTCGCTGCCGACACTATACCGGACACAGCCCAACCTCCCGGCAACGACGCGATGACCCGAATACCCGGCCAGCACCATATGTTCGACGGTGTCAGCCTCAGCGAACAGCAGCGCCAGCAAATGCGCGATTTGATGCGCCAGGCCCGGCACGATCTGCCTGGTGTCAATGTAGCTGAAATGGAAGCCATGCATAAACTGGTGACCGCAGAGAAATTTGACGAAGCCGCCGTGTACGCCCAGGCGGAAAAGATGGCCCAACAGCAGGTCAAGCGCCAGGTCGAAATGGCCCGGGTGCGCAACCAAATGTATAACCTGCTGACGCCAGAGCAAAAAAGTGTTTTAGACCAGAAACATCAGCAGCGCATGCAGCAGATGGAGCAACAAATTTCTGGTTTGCAGCAAGCTTCTGCCCAGAAGTGAAGTACGACTGAGTAGTCCCCTGTTTTTCCTTGCCATAGACACCATCCCTGTCTTCCCCGCCATGATGGCGGGGTTTTTTTTATCCGACATTTCGCTATATTGAGCGCCACACCTTTTGGCCGGGGCCCCTTATGGAACAGCGCTATGCTCGCCTGGTAAAGTCCGCCGCGTTGGCCGCAACCGCGCTGGCGTCGTCGCTGCTGTTGATTAAAATCGTCGCCTGGTACCACACCGGTTCGGTCAGCCTGTTGGCGGCGCTGGTGGATTCGTTGGTCGATATCGCCGCCTCGCTGACCAACCTTCTGGTGGTGCGCTATTCGCTGCAGCCGGCCGATGCCGAGCACACCTTCGGCCACGGCAAAGCGGAATCGCTGGCGGCGCTGGCGCAGAGCATGTTTATTTCCGGCTCCGCCCTGTTTTTGTTCCTCACCGGCTTCCAGCACCTGTATGCGCCGCAAACGCTGCGCGATCCCGGCGTCGGGGTCGTGGTGACGGTGATCGCGTTGGTCAGCACGCTGATTCTGGTCACCTATCAACGCTGGGTGGTCAGAAAAACGCGCAGTCAGGCCGTACGCGCAGATATGCTGCATTATCAGTCAGATGTCATGATGAATGGTGCTATTCTTATCGCTCTTGGGCTAAGCTGGTACGGCTTCCAACGGGCGGATGCGTTGTTCGCGCTGGGCATCGGCGTTTACATCCTCTATAGCGCGTTGCGCATGGGCTATGAAGCGGTGCAGTCGCTGTTGGATCGGGCGTTGCCGGATGACGAGCGCCAGGCGATTATCGCCGTGGTTTCCTCCTGGCCCGGCGTGAAAGGCGCACACGATCTGCGCACGCGTCAGTCGGGGCCGACGCGTTTCATCCAGCTGCATCTGGAGATGGAGGACACGCTGCCGCTGCGCGAGGCGCACCGGTTGGCCGATCAGGTGGAACAAGCCCTGCGGCAACGTTTTGCGGGGGCGGACGTCATCATTCACCTGGATCCGTGCTCCGTGGTGCCGCCGGGTAGGCAGGGGCATTGGGAGCTATAATCATATAGAGGCATAGCGCAACGTATTATCATGAATATCTGAGTTAGCTCAGCGTGCCATGCGGTGTTTTAACCGTTATATTGCGTGACTTGAATCAATTCAGCTGGGTGTTTTTGATATAATATCCAGCAATAAGCCGTAAAGCTGGTTTTCTGCAGCCGGAGAGGTTTCAAGACGATCGGCGGAGACAGAATTCTTAAGAAATTGCATCTACACAGTTCAGAGGTAGTCATGATCAAGAAAATCGGTGTACTGACGAGCGGCGGTGATTCGCCGGGTATGAACGCTGCAATCCGCGGCGTTGTGCGTTCTGCGCTTTCAGAAGGTCTGGAAGTTTTTGGTATTTACGATGGCTACCTTGGCTTGTACGAAGATCGCATGGAGCAGCTGGACCGCTATAGCGTGTCCGACATGATCAATCGCGGCGGCACCTTCCTCGGCTCTGCCCGCTTCCCGGAATTCAGGGATGAAAACGTGCGCGCCAAGGCGATTGAAAACCTGAAGAATCGCGGTATCGACGCGCTGGTGGTGATCGGCGGCGACGGTTCCTACATGGGCGCCAAACGCCTCACGGAAGAAGGCTTCCCGTGCATCGGCCTGCCAGGCACCATCGATAACGATGTCGCCGGTACCGACTACACCATCGGTTACTTCACCGCGCTGGAAACCGTGGTGGAAGCGATCGACCGCCTGCGCGATACCTCCTCGTCGCACCAGCGCATCTCTATCGTGGAAGTGATGGGCCGTTACTGCGGCGATCTGACGCTGGCGGCGGCGATTGCCGGCGGCTGCGAATTCATCGTGCTGCCTGAAATCGAATTTAATCGCGAAGATCTGGTGTGCGAAATCAAGGCCGGTATCGCCAAGGGCAAAAAGCACGCCATCGTAGCGATCACCGAGCACATCTGCGACATCGATGAGTTGGCGCGCCACATCGAGCAGGAAACCAAGCGTGAAACCCGCGCTACCGTGCTGGGCCACATTCAACGCGGCGGTTCACCGGTCGCCTATGACCGCATCCTGGCCTCGCGCATGGGCGCCTACGCCATCGAACTGCTGCTGCAGGGTTACGGCGGCCGCTGCGTCGGTATCCAGAACGAAAAGATGGTGCATCACGACATCATCGACGCGATCGAAAACATGAAGCGTCCGTTCAAGGGCGACTGGCTGGAAACGGCGAAAAAGCTGTACTGATTCGCCGCTCACCGCGCGCCGAAAGCCTCCGCTTGCGGGGGCTTTTTTATGCTCGCCGGTGACATATTCCAGAATCATCTAGCCCAAAATTTTTTATTCTTTAATTGCCGGGAAAGTTTCTGGCAGGCTCTGATGCTAAATCAACCGATTGAGGTTGCGTTAATTTTCTGGGAGAGCCTGTCGATGCGTAAATGGGGTGTAGGTCTGACATTGGTGCTGTTGGCGTCCGGCGCCATGGCGAAGGATATTCAGTTGCTGAACGTGTCATACGATCCGACGCGTGAGTTCTATCAGGCTTACAACACGGCATTCAGCAAGCATTACCAGGCGGAAACCGGCGACAAGGTGACGGTGCGTCAGTCGCACGGCGGCTCCGGCAAACAGGCGACTTCGGTGATCAACGGCATCGAGGCCGACGTGGTGACGCTGGCGTTGGCCTATGACGTCGACGCCATCGCTGAACGCGGGCGCATTGAGAAAGACTGGATAAAACGCCTGCCGGACAACTCGGCGCCTTACACGTCGACCATCGTCTTCCTGGTGCGCAAAGGCAACCCGAAACAAATTCATGACTGGCCTGACTTGATCAAGCCGGGCGTGTCGGTGATCACCCCGAATCCGAAAACCTCCGGCGGCGCCCGCTGGAACTACCTCGCCGCCTGGGGCTACGCGTTGCATCACAACAACAACGATAAGGCCAAGGCGCAGGCGTTCGTCAAAGACCTGTACAAGAACGTAGAAGTGCTGGATTCCGGCGCGCGCGGTTCGACCAACACTTTCGTTGAGCGCGGTATCGGCGACGTGCTGATCGCCTGGGAAAACGAAGCGCTGCTGGCGGAGAAAGAGCTGGGCAAAGACAAGTTCGAGATAATCACCCCGAGCGAATCGATTCTGGCCGAACCGACGGTGTCGGTGGTGGATAAGGTGGTCGATAAACGCGGCACCCGCGACGTGGCGACCGCCTACCTGAAGTATCTGTATTCGCCGGAAGGGCAGACTATCGCGGCGCAGCACTATTATCGCCCGCGCGATGCGGCGGTGGCGGCCAAGTTCGCCGGCCAGTTCCCGCAGCTGAAGCTGTTCACCGTGGATGACACCTTCGGCGGTTGGACCGAAGCGCAGAAGGTGCATTTCGCCACCGGCGGCGTCTTCGACGAGATAAGCAAACGCTGATCCCGTTCGAGCGGCAATAAAAAACCCCGGCAAGCCGGGGTTTTTTTATGACAAGCCTAAGACAATCAGGCTTTTTTCGCTGCGGCAGCGGCCTTGACGATCACGGCGAAAGCGTCGGCTTTCAGCGAGGCGCCGCCCACCAGCGCGCCGTCGATATCCGGCTGGGAGAACAGCTCTGCGGCGTTCTTGTCGTTCACCGAACCGCCGTACTGGATGATGATTTCAGCGGCGACCGCGGCATCGTGTTTGGCGATGTGATCGCGGATAAATTTGTGCACGGCCTGCGCTTGCGCAGGGGTGGCGGATTTGCCGGTACCGATGGCCCAGACCGGCTCATAGGCGATCACGGTGCCTTTCATCGCCGGTGCGCCCAGCGTTTTCAGTACGGCGTCGATCTGGCGCGCGCACACTTCTTCGGTTTTGCCCGCTGCGTTTTCCGCTTCGGTTTCACCGATGCACAGCACCGGGATCAGACCGGCTTCTTTCAGCACGGCGAATTTCTCGGCGATCACTTCGTCGCTTTCTTTGTGGTAGGTGCGACGCTCGGAGTGGCCGATGATGATGTACCGAGCGCCGACGTCTTTCAGCATGTTGGCGGAAACTTCACCGGTGAAGGCGCCGGACAGGTTAACGTCCACGTTCTGCGCGCCCAGCGCGATGCGGCTGCCGGCCAGCGCGTGCTTGGCCTGATCCAGATACATCACCGGCGGGGCGATGGCGACGCCACAGCCGTCAACGCTGCTCAGCTCACTGCGCAGACCGGCGATCAGTTCGTTGACCATGTGGGTGCTGCCGTTAAGCTTCCAGTTACCCATAACTAATGGATGACGCATGTTTTTTCCTCCAACTAGGGAACGCGAGAGTCGAAATGACAACTGCCGGACCGGCAGTTTACCTGCCCAACAGTATAGAGATCATTAAGCGCGAAGGCTTTGCTTTTCGTCATTAAATGCCGCGCCGTTACGGCTCGGAAAGCGCCAGCTTAATCGGTTCAACCGCGAAGGTGACCCCTTTATCGCCGTTGTCCGAGACGACATAGCGAATGGCGCCGACCTGCTGTTGGTAAAAACGCGATCCTTTGCCTTTTTCCAGCAGGCTGTTCACCTTGTTCTGACTCTGTTCCACCGTCAGCGCCGGTTCGAACTGACGCATCAGCGCCGCCATGTAGTTGATGGCGATGGTGCGCGCGGCTTTTTCTTCATTGGCCTGCTGCAGCGGCAGATGTGTGATCTGCAACGTTTTGATTTTACCGGTACCTTTCTCCAGTGCGGTGGAGGCGTACAGGTTTTCGTTGAGTTTACTGGCGGCGCGTGTCAGCAGCGGCGAATCGTCTTCGGCGGCGGGAATGGCGCGGAATTCGCCAATCGGCAGCTTCGGGTTATCGCGGTTGTACTTTTCACGGAATTTAATCACCGTCAGGTCGAACGTCGGCGCGCCGGCCAGCAGGTAAGGCGCGGTCGGTTTCGCTTCGGCGGCGGGCGGTTCGGCCCAGGCGCTGGCGGCGGCCTGCAGCAGGCAGGCGATGGCGAGGGTTTTTCTCAGCATGGCGTATGGCATCAAGGACAAAGATGGCTCCGATTAAAGCGATAACCCGCAGGCCTTGTCAAAGATCCCACGCCATTATCGGTTCGCTGACGAGAAAGCTGTGCGGCGCGCCGCGTTATGCGAGGCGGAAAACTCGGCCCGGCAGCGCCTATGTTACACTGCGGCGCAGAATATGGGCAGGCTTAGAGCGCAGGAATCGATGACGTTACAACAGTGGTGTTTTTCTTTTAAGGGCCGCATCGGGCGGCGCGACTTCTGGATCTGGATGGGGCTGTGGCTGGTGCTGATGGCGGCGGCGTTTACGCTGGCCAACTATCAGCTGATCGCCATCCAATCCATCGCTTTCTTTATCGTGGCGCTGCTGTGGCCGACGGCGGCGGTGCTGGTCAAGCGCCTGCACGATCGCAACAAGGCCGGCTGGTGGGCGCTGCTGCTGATCCTGGCGTGGATGCTGGCGGCGGGGAACTGGCAGATGCTGGCGCCGATCTGGCAATGGGGCGTCGGGCGTTTCATTCCGACGCTGATTATCGTGATGATGATGATCGATTTGGGCGCCTTCGTCGGCACGCCGGGAGACAATCGGTTCGGCCCGGAAGCCGAACCGGTGAAGTTCCGCTGATCCCCGCCGGGTTACCAGTAGTGTTCGCTGGTGATATGGCCCGGCTTGCGGCGCAGGTGCTTGCGCATCTGGCGTTGGTCTTTCAGCGTTTGCTGCGTATCTCGCACCATTTGCGGGTTGCCGCACAGCATCACGTGGCTGGTTTCGGCGTCGATGGTCAAGCCGATCGCCGCTTCCAGTCGGCCGTCCTCGATCAGCGCCGGCACGCGGCCGGTCAGTGAGCCGGGCGTCTCTTCACGGCTGACGACGGTCTGGATGCGCAGCTTGCCGTTGTAGCGTTGCTGCAGTTGCTGCATCAGCGGCAGGTAGCTCAGGTCGCGCGCAAAACGCGCGGCGTGCACCAGCACCAGGTTGTTAAAGCGCTCGAGGCCGGTGCCTTGCTGCAGAATCGATAAATAGGGGCCAATGGCGGTGCCGGTCGCCAGCATCCACAGCGTGTCGCAGTCGGGCACCTCGTCCAGCACGAAGAAGCCGGCGGCTTCTTTGGTCACCATCAGGTCCGATCCCGGCCGCAGCTGATTGAGGCGTGGGCTCAGTTTGCCTTCCGGCACCGTGACCAGATAGAACTCCAGGTTGGCGTCATCGGGGGCATTGACGTAGGAGTAGGCGCGCTGCACCCGTTCACCGTCGATCTCCAGCGCCAGCTTGGCGAATTGCCCGGCGGTGAAAGGATCGATGGGGGCATTGACCACCAGGCTGAACAGCCCGTCGGTCCATTGTTTTACCTGCGTAACCTTGCCGTTTACCCATTCAGCCATACTCTAAAGCTCCCGTGGTCGAATCAAATAAGCACAATGTCGTGAGCCGGAAATGGCGTGCGCGGTGCGCTCTACCCGGTAGTCGTTGCCGAACAGCCGGTGAAACAGCTGCAGCTCGGAATTGCACAGGCTGCTGCAGTTGGAACCGGCCACGCCGATCGGACAGTGGTTTTCCACCAGCAGCGCACCGTGCGGATGATCGAGCAATTCGGCCATGTAACCGTCGTGTTGCCGCAGGCGAACCAGGCGGGTTAGCCGATCCTGATGGCTGCGCTCGGCGGACAGCTCTTCGGCATAGCGCAGATAAAGCTGCTCTTCGCGCGCGATGAGCAACGGTTCCACGCCGGCGCCGCCAAACAGCTGCAGCGCGGATTCCCGCAGTCGCTCCTGATCGTCGGCCGTGTAGGCGTGACCCCGCTCGGTCAGCGACCAGTAGCGCGTCGGGCGGCCGACCTTGCTGCGCGCTTCTTCGTAACAAACCAGCTCACGTTTTTCCAGGGATTGCAGATGTTGTCGGATGCCCATCGGCGTGATGTCCAGACGCTCCGCCAGCATTTTGGCGGAGTGCGGGCCGAGAGCCTTTAACTGCAATAAAATCAGCTCAGGTGTTTTCATGAACCAAATCCCTATGGTGTTATTTTATTTCAAGTTGATGAAAATAATTATCGATTAAATGCTAAAGCGCAGCTACTGCAAACGCGCTAATTTTTACCCCCAAAGCGTTAGACGTACAGTTTAATTTACGAGCCTGGTCGGGTTTGCTGCCAGTGTGACCTGGATCAATATTTGTCTGAAACTCGCTAAAAAAATCAGATTTGATTAGCTTATGCCGCCATAGAGGGCTGCTCGCCGTTCTGGCTGCTGCAACGGCCATACCGGGACGCTGTGACGAGTTGAAACGTTAACGAAGATAATGAGAAAACTAGAGAACTTTCACCTGCTGGTGATGCTTATCCTGTTGGTCGCCGTCGGCCAGATGGCGCAAACCATTTATGTTCCCGTTATTGCTGACATCGCTCACGATCTGTCGGTGCGCACCGGCGCCGTGCAGCGGGTGATGGCGGCGTATTTGCTGACCTACGGTTTCTCCCAGCTGATTTACGGGCCGATATCGGATCGTATCGGGCGTCGTCCGGTGATCCTGACCGGCATGATGATCTTCCTGGTGGGGGCGCTGGGCGCGCTGCTGTCGACCAACCTGACGATGCTGGTCGCCGCCAGCGCCATCCAGGGCATGGGCACCGGCGTGGCGGGCGTGATGGCGCGCACCATGCCGCGCGATCTGTATGCCGGCACCGCGCTGCGCTATGCCAACAGCCTGCTGAATATGGGGATTTTGGTCAGCCCGCTGCTGGCGCCGGTGATCGGCGGCGCGCTGGCGATGGTGTTCGGCTGGCGAGCCTGTTACGCCTTCCTGCTGGCGCTGTGCGCCTGCGTCGCCTTCGCGATGTTCCGCTGGCTGCCGGAGACCCGTCCGGTCCAGACAGAAAAACGCCGCATGCTGGCTAGTTTCCGCCAGCTGCTGAGCGACAGCACCTTCAGTTGCTATCTGGTGATGCTGATCGGCGCGCTGGCGGGGATTGCGGTATTTGAAGCCAGCTGCGGCGTGTTGATGGGCGGTGTGTTGGGGCTGAGCGGCCTGACCGTCAGCATCCTGTTCATTCTGCCGATCCCGGCGGCGTTTTTCGGCGCCTGGTACGCCGGGCGCGACGGCAAGACCTTCCATACGCTGATGTGGCATTCGGTGATTAGCTGCCTGCTGGCGGGAGCGATGATGTGGATCCCGGGCTGGTTCGGCGTAATGAACATCTGGACGCTGATCGTGCCGGCTGCATTGTTCTTCTTCGGCGCCGGCATGCTGTTCCCGCTGGCGACCACCGGGGCGATGGAGCCGTTCCCCTATCTGGCCGGCGCGGCGGGCGCGTTGGTGGGCGGCATGCAGAACATGGGCTCCGGTCTGGCGACCTGGCTTTCCGCCATGCTGCCGCAAACCGGGCAGTTCAGCCTCGGCTTGCTGATGTTCGCGATGGCGGTGCTGATCCTGCTGTGCTGGTGGCCGCTGTCCAACCGGATGCAGCATCAGGGACACACCGCATAACGACAGGGCGCCATTCGGCGCCCTCATACCGTTGACAAAGGGAAGAAAAAGCGTGGTTTTTCCCCCTTTTCGGGGATCAGCCGAAAATCAATGAATTGATTTTCCTTGTTTTCTATTCGCTGCTCTCTGCCAACCCGGCAAGGGCATGAGGTTTGTCATCAATCATCAGGGCGCCCTTCGGCGCCCTGTTTCGTTACAGCAGAAACTCGTGCAGCGCCGGGTCTTTGCGATCCAGATAGTGGGTCGAACGGATACGGCGAAGGGTGCGCGACTTGCCGCGGATCAGTAACGTTTCGGTCGTGGCCATGTTGCCCTTGCGGCTGATGCCCTCCAGCAAATCGCCCTTGGTGATGCCGGTGGCGGAGAAGATGACGTTGTCGTTGCGCGCCATCTGGTCCAGGCGCAAGACCTGACCGGCCTCGATGCCCATCTCACGGCAGCGCGCCAGCTCCTGCTCGCCGAGGCGGCGGTTCTCGGGGCTGTCGCCTTTCACTTCATGGCGCGCCAGCAAACGCGCCTGCATGTCGCCGTCCAGCGCGCGGATCACCGCGGCGGAGATCACCCCTTCCGGCGCGCCGCCGATGCCATACATCACATCGACCTCGCTTTCCGGCATGCAGGTGAGAATGGAGGCCGCCACATCGCCGTCAGGAATGGCGAACACCCGCACGCCCAACTGCTGCATCTGCGCGATGACGCCGTCGTGGCGCGGTTTGGCCAACACGATGACCGTCAGCTGCGACAGCGGTTTGCCCAGTCGTTCGGCGACGTTCCGCAGGTTCTCCGCCAGCGGCAGATTGAGATCGATGGCGCCGCGCGCCGCCGGGCCGACCACCAGCTTCTCCATGTACATGTCCGGCGCGTGCAGGAAGGTGCCGCGATCGCCCACCGCCAAGACCGCCAGCGCGTTGGACTGGCCCATGGCGGTCATGCGGGTGCCCTCGATCGGATCGACCGCGATGTCGACCGCGTCGCCCTGGCCGCTGCCGACCTGCTCGCCGATATACAGCATCGGCGCTTCGTCGATCTCGCCTTCGCCAATCACGATGCGGCCATCGATATCCACCTTGTTGAGCATGATGCGCATGGCGTGGACCGCCGCGCCGTCGGCGGCGTTCTTGTCGCCGCGTCCCAGCCATTTGTAGCCCGCCAGCGCGGCGGCTTCGGTAACGCGGGAAAATTCGATGGCTAATTCACGTTTCATGGCAAACCTGTCTGTGAGAAAGGGAAGAAAATATCGGCAAAGTCTATCACAGCGCGGCGGCGGCGGGGCGGGGCAAAAAAAAGCGCCGCCCGCAGGCAGCGCAATTTGGGGGTAACGGCAAGGCTGGGTTTAATCGTGATCTTCCCATGCCTGCGCGCGAGCCACCGCTTTTTTCCAGCCGCTGTAGCGGTAGTTGCGTTCGGTGGTTTCGATGCTTGGGCGGAATTCACGCTCAATCACCGCTTTGCTCTTCACTTCATCCAGATCGTTCCAGTAGCCGATGGCCAGGCCCGCCAGGAACGCGGCGCCCAACGCCGTCGATTCACGCACTTCAGGGCGCTCTACGCGGGTGCCGAGGATATCGGACTGGAACTGCATCAGGAAGTTGTTGGCGACCGCGCCGCCGTCCACGCGCAGCGATTGCAGGCGGGTGTTGGCGTCGGCCTGCATGGCGTCCAGCACGTCGCGCGTCTGGAAGGCGATGGATTCCAGCGTGGCGCGGATGATGTGGTTGCTGTTGGCGCCGCGGGTCAGGCCGAAGATGGCGCCGCGGGCATACGGATCCCAGTAGGGCGCGCCCAGGCCGGTGAAGGCCGGCACCACATAGACGCCGTTGCTGTCTTTCACCTTGGTGGCGAAATATTCGGAGTCGGCGGCGTCGCTGATCAGTTTCAGCTCGTCGCGCAGCCACTGGATAGACGCACCGCCGATGAACACCGCGCCTTCCAGCGCATAGTTCACTTCGCCGCGCGGGCCGCAGGCGATGGTGGTCAGCAAACCGTTTTTCGAGCGCACCGCTTCTTTGCCGGTGTTCATCAGCAGGAAGCAGCCGGTGCCGTAGGTGTTCTTCGCCATGCCCGGTTGAACGCACAGCTGGCCGTACAATGCCGCTTGCTGGTCGCCGGCGATACCGGCGATAGGAATACGCGTGCCGCCCTTGCCGCCGATGTTGGTCTGGCCGTATACCTCGGAGGAAGGACGGACTTTCGGCAGCATGGCGCGCGGAATGTCCAGCACTTCCAGCATGCGTTCGTCCCAGTCCAGCTCGTGGATGTTGAACATCATGGTGCGTGAGGCGTTGGTGTAATCGGTGACGTGTACGCGCCCTTGGGTCATCTTCCACACCAGCCAGGTATCGACGGTGCCGAACAGCAGTTCGCCGCGCTTGGCACGCTCGCGGGCGCCTTCGACGTTGTCCAGGATCCATTTCACCTTGGTGCCGGAGAAGTAGGGGTCAACCACCAGGCCGGTGTTGTGACGGATGTACTCTTCCAGGCCGTCGCGCTTGAGCTTCTCGCAGATGTCGGCGGTGCGGCGGCACTGCCAGACGATGGCGTTGTAGACCGGCTTGCCGGTCTCTTTTTCCCAGACGATGGTGGTTTCGCGCTGGTTGGTGATGCCGATGCCGGCGATCTGATCGGAATTGATGTCGGCCTTCGCCAGCACTTCTACCAGCGTCGAGCTTTGCGACGCCCAGATCTCCATCGGGTCATGCTCAACCCAGCCGGCCTTTGGATAGATCTGCGGGAATTCGCGTTGCGATACCGCAACGATGTTGGCGTCGTGATCGAGCACGACGGCGCGTGAGCTGGTGGTCCCTTGGTCGAGTGCGACAATGTATTTTTTTTCTACAGTCATGGTAATTATCCTGCTGTTGTTAACCGTTTAAAACTGCACCCATCACGCTTTACGCTGCTGGGTCTTGGCGTCGGGCTCTTCTTCCGTCACGCAGACGTCGCACGGCAGGTGGCGGCCAATCAGCGCGCGGTAACCGAAAGCGCCCAGGCCACAGCCGACGATAGGGGCGAAGATCGGCACCAGGAAGTACGGGATGTCGCGCGCGCCGGTGAAGGCGACTTTGCCCCAGCCGGCCAGGTAGGCGAACAGTTTCGGCCCGAAGTCACGCGCCGGGTTCAACGCAAAGCCGGTCAATGGTCCCATGGAGGCGCCGATCACGGCAATCAGAATACCGATCAGCAGCGGCGCCAGCGGGCCGCGCGGAATGCCGTTGCCGTCGTCGGTCAGCGCCAGGATCAGGCACATCAGGATCGCAGCGATCACCATTTCTACCAGGAATGCCTGGCCGACGGAGATGTGCGCGTTAGGGTAAGTCGAGAAGATGCCGGCCAGTTCAAGGCTTTCGTTGCTGCCGCGCACCATATGGTGAGCCGCTTCGAAGTCGAAGAACAGGTTGTAGTACAGCCCGTAGACCAGGGCGGCGGCGCAGAAGGCGCCGGCGATCTGCGCAATGATGTAAGGCACCACTTTGCGCCCGTCGAAGCAGGCGAACAGCCACAGGGCGAGGGTGACCGCCGGGTTGAGATGCGCGCCGGAAATGGCGGCGGTCAGATAGATGGCCATGGCGACGCCGAGGCCCCAAATGATGCTGATTTCCCACTGGCCGAAGCTGGCGCCCGCCAGTTTCAGTGCGGCAACGCAGCCTACGCCAAAGAAGATCAGCAGCGCCGTGCCGAGGAACTCGGCGATGCACTGGCCTTTTAATGTCGGACTGGTGGTTTGGCTCATAATGTTGGTGTCCTGCAAAACGGCGGTTGTTGGTTTATAGGCTCAGCCAGGTATACATCTGACCTATGGGCACAGTTTTTTTCATCTCGTCCAATTATTGAATGAGGACGTGATGTAAATTTATCGTTAACGAACATAAACGAGAAATAGCGAAATCAAAATGTGTGTGGCGCGTCATAAAATTGAGCGATTTCGCGTCGTTCAGTGTTCTTTCTGAGCCATAAAAGTGTGATCTGACCAGTGGTTTGGCGAGGGGCGTTAACAACTCGCGGCGGCGGCGGCGGGGATTTTCAGTTTTTACTGATGGCGAGGGCAGGAAAATTGCAACAGACTGCGCGATGATCCGGTATGTTGCTAGACAGGCGGAGACTGGCTACTTACAATCGTTTTTAACGAATCGAGACTGGCGCGCCTTCCGTAACGGCGCGCGTCACTGAGCGCGATGCAATATTCGCAGTAGCTGCAGCCGACGTTGCGGCCGCTACTTATAGATGTACGCCTTGCTATCATGAGGGGACTGAAGCATGTCATTTGAAGTATTTGAGAAACTGGAAGCAAAAGTACAGCAGGCGATTGATACCATCACCTTGTTGCAGATGGAAATTGAAGAGCTGAAAGACAAAAACAACTCTCTGTCGCAGGAAGTTCAGGCTGCCTCCGGCAACCACGAAGCGCTGGTGCGCGAAAACCAACAGCTGAAAGAAGAACAGCACGTATGGCAAGATCGCCTGCGCGCGCTGCTGGGCAAAATGGAAGAGGTTTGATTCCTTACGCCATGCAGCAACGAAAAGGGCGCCTGAGGCGCCCTTTTTCATGTCCGAAAATCACTCGATGTCGAGCGGGTCTTCGGAGAGGATGATGCCGGTGTTGTCGGCATACAGGTGGTCGCCGGAGAAGAAGGTGACGCCACCGAAGTTGACGCGGATATCGCTTTCGCCCACGCCTTCGCTTACGGCACCCGCCGGGATCGCCGCCATCGCCTGAATGCCGATGTCGAGCTCTTCCAGATCGTCCACCTGGCGCACCGCGCCGTACACCACGATGCCTTCCCATTCGTTCTGGGCGGCCAGGCGCGCCAGTTCGGCGTTGATCAGCGCCCGGCGTACCGAACCGCCGCCATCGACCAACAGCACGCGGCCGCGACCGTTTTCTTCAAGCAGATCGAATAACAGGCCGTTATCCTCAAAGCATTTCACCGTGGTGATCTGCCCGCCAAATGAAGTACGCCCGCCAAAATTGGAGAACAGAGGTTCAACAACGTTCACCTCTTCATGATAGATGTCGCAAAGTTCGGAAGTATCGTATTTCATAGGATTTTACGTCTGTTTGCCGCAGGAATGTTCAGTATATCCCTTTATTCGCCCTGTTGGCAAAATCATCAGTTTTTAACTGAGCGCCACGCCGATGGCGAACAGCAGGTTGGCCAGCAACGCCGCCTTGACCATATGCTCCAGCATCGGCCGCATGCCGACCGGCGTCGGATCGCGCAGCACGCGCAGGCCGTGGCGCACCAGCAGCGGGATCGCCAGCACGAACAGCCAACCCCACGGGCTGTGGAGGTTGAACAGCGTGAACAGCGCGAAACACAGCACCGCGCCGCCGAGCAGCAGGGCGTGGTAAATGCGCGCCTTGTGCGGGCCGAGACGCACCGCCAGCGTATTCTTGCCGTTTTCGCGATCGCTTTCGATATCGCGCAGATTGTTGATGTTGAGTACCGCCGTCGCCAGCAGGCCGCAGGCGGTAGCCGGTAGCATCACGACGCTGTCGAAGGTGTGCGTCTGCAAATAGTAGGTGCCGGCCACGCTCAGCCAGCCGAAGAACACCAGCACCGAGATGTCGCCCAGCCCCAAATACCCGTAGGGTTTGTTGCCGACGGTGTAGGTGATGGCCGCCACGATAGACAGCCCGCCCAGCACCAGGAAGCCCACCACGTCGCTGGGTTGCTCGCAGGCGACGGCGATCAGCGAACAGCCGGCGAGGGCGATCAGCACTACCGTCACCACCAGCGCCCGTTTCATCTGCGCCTGGGTGATCATGCCCTTTTGCATGCCGCGCAACGGCCCGATGCGATCTTCTTTGTCGCTGCCTTTGACCGCATCGCCGTAGTCATTCGCCAGGTTGGAGAGGATCTGCAGCAGACCGGCGGTCACTAGCGCCAGCAGCGCCACTTCAGGTTTCAGGCTGCCGTGCCAGGCGGCGATCGCCGAGCCGACCACGATGGAGGCAAAGGCCAACGGCAGGGTGCGGGGGCGTAGACTTTCGAGCCAGGCGGAAATCGGGGTGGTGGAGGTTGATGAGCTCATGTTTCGCTTCTGTCAGTAAGTTGCGGTGTCCGTTAGAAATAATTGTGGGAGGCAATGCCTCCCACACAGATGACTGACAAGACAATGATTGAGCGATTATAGGATAAAACGACTCAAATCTTCATCCGCCACCAGTTCATCCAGATGACTGCGCACGTAATCCGCATCAATTGTAATGGATTGGCCATTAATTTCACTCGCATCGTAGGAAATATCTTCCATCAGACGCTCCAGCACGGTGTGCAGACGACGCGCGCCGATGTTCTCGGTGCTTTCGTTGACCTGCCACGCGGCTTCGGCGATGCGGCGGATGCCGTCGGCGGTGAACTCGATATTGACGCCTTCGGTGCCCATCAGCGCTTTGTACTGTTCGGTCAGCGACGCGCTCGGCTCGGTCAGGATGCGCTCGAAGTCTTCGGTGGTCAGCGCCTGCAGCTCAACGCGGATCGGCAGACGGCCCTGCAGTTCCGGGATCAGATCCGACGGATTGGCGGTCTGGAACGCGCCGGAAGCGATGAACAGAATGTGGTCGGTTTTCACCATGCCGTGCTTGGTGGACACGGTGCAGCCTTCCACCAGCGGCAGCAGATCGCGCTGCACGCCTTCGCGGGAAACGTCCGGGCCGGAGCTTTGGCCGCCGCGCTTACAGATTTTGTCGATCTCATCGATAAACACGATGCCGTGTTGCTCAACCGCTTCGATCGCCTGCTCTTTCAGCTCTTCCGGGTTCACCAGCTTGGCGGCTTCTTCTTCCACCAGCAGCTTGAAGGCTTCTTTGATCTTCAGCTTGCGCGGTTTTTGCTTTTGGCCGCCGAGGTTCTGGAACATCGACTGCAGCTGGTTGGTCATCTCCTCCATGCCCGGAGGCGCCATGATTTCCACGCCCATCGGCGCGGCGGCCAGATCGATTTCGATCTCTTTGTCATCCAGCTGGCCTTCGCGCAGCTTCTTGCGGAATGCCTGGCGGGCGGCGGACGGTTCCTGGCCTTCTTCCGGCTGGCCCCAGTTGTTTTTGGCCGGCGGGATCAGCACGTCGAGAATGCGCTCTTCGGCCAACTCTTCGGCACGGGTGCGGTTTTTCTCGATCGACTGCATGCGAACCATTTTGATGGCGGCATCGGTCAGATCGCGGATGATGGAGTCCACTTCTTTGCCCACATAGCCCACTTCGGTGAACTTGGTGGCTTCAACCTTGATGAATGGCGCGTTGGCCAGCTTCGCCAGACGGCGGGCGATTTCGGTTTTACCGACGCCGGTCGGGCCGATCATCAGAATGTTTTTCGGGGTCACTTCGTGACGCAGCATCTCGTTGAGCTGCATCCGGCGCCAGCGGTTGCGCAGGGCAATGGCGACAGCGCGTTTGGCCTTGTTTTGGCCAATGATATAGCTGTCCAGTTCGCTGACGATCTCGCGCGGGGTCATTTCAGACATGGTATTCGATCCTTACGCTTTGGAAGGCAATTCTTCAATGGTGTGGAAATGGTTGGTGTAAATACAGATGTCGCCGGCGATGTTGAGGGATTTCTCAACGATGTCGCGGGCGCTCAGCTCGGTATTTTCCAACATGGCGCGGGCGGCGGCCTGGGCGTACGGGCCGCCGGAGCCGATGGCGATCAGATCGTTTTCCGGCTGCACCACATCGCCGTTGCCGGTGATGATCAGCGAGGCGGTTTCATCGGCGACCGCCAGCAGCGCTTCGAGCTTGCGCAGCATGCGGTCGGTGCGCCAGTCTTTCGCCAGCTCGACGGCGGCTTTCACCAGGTGGCCCTGATGCATTTCCAGTTTGCGTTCAAACAGTTCAAACAGCGTGAAGGCGTCAGCGGTGCCACCGGCGAAACCGGCGATCACTTTGTCGTTATACAGGCGACGCACTTTCTTGACGTTACCCTTCATCACCGTATTACCCAGGGTTGCCTGGCCATCACCACCGATGACGACCTGGCCGTTGCGGCGTACGCTTACAATTGTTGTCACGAGCAGACCCTCGTTAAAGACGGAAAGAAGTCCCCGCAGCGCCTGCTTTCGCAGACGCTACGAGGCATATTGAGAGTATAGATGGGGGGGGATTGACGCTTTTCAACCCCCAACGGAGAGGGGAATGCAACTCGACATGCCGACGCCCTTCAGGCGCGAAAGGGTTTTGTCCGCTGCGGCGCGGCTGCTGTAGGGGCCGAGCACCACGCGATTCCAACCGCCACCGGCGGTGATGCGGCTCTCGATGCCCTCGAACGCCAGGCGCGCACGCACGGATTCAGCCTGATCGGTGGCGCGGAACGAACCGCATTGCACCATCCACTTCTGTTTCGATTCCGGTTTGGTGTCCTGCTTGGCCGTTTCCTGTTTCACTTCCGGTTTGGGCTCCGGCTTCGGTTGCGGCTTCGGCTCAGGCTGTTTCACCTGTGCCGGCGGCGGGGTGACTTGCTTCGGCTGCTGGTGCTGCTGCACCGGCGCGGTGGTGGCCCCGTTGTTGAACGGGTTGCGCGGCGCCTGAGTGACCTGCTGCTGTTGCTGTACCGGCTGCTGCTGCATTTGCGGTTGTTGCATCTGCTGCTGGCGGTTGCCGCGCGCGTTGGCCTGGCCCGGATCGTTATACGGCACTTCATTCAGCTGCGTCGGGCGCTGTTGCATGTCGGCCTGCATCTGCTCCAGCAGTTGCCGTTGTTCGGCGGTCAGCTGAGTTTTGGAATTGAGCTCGCCGCCGGCCGTCGGTTCGGTCGGGGTTTGCACGCCGATCTGTCGGTTTTCCAGCTCTTTGATATAGCGCCAGCGCTCTTCCGGCTTCGGCGGCAGGCCGTTGCCTGGGCGAGTGGTGTGCGCAGGCAACAACGGCGCGTCTTCCGGCTTGTTGTGCGTAATGAAATAGAGGCCACCGACAAAGACAACCAGCAACGCGACGGCTAACGCCAGCACGGTTTTGGAAACCTTCGGAGAACTGCGTTTTTTACGGCTGGGGGTTTTGCGCTTAGCTCCTGCTGCGCGCCCACGGCTTACATAGTCTTTTTGTGCCACTATTATTCCGCTGTGTCCTGATGAGAGGATAAGTCCGTCATGTTACTGAACCCTAAAATATTTGACTAGCGTTTCGGAGCAGCGGTGCTGCCTCTGATAATCAATTCACTGTCCAAGAGTCGGGAGCCGCTGGCCACCGTCTGGCCGTTCAACTGCTCCAACAGCAACAACATCGCCTGCTGGCCGATCTGGAAGCGCGGCTGCGCCACCGTGGTCAGCGGCGGATCGCAATACTGCGCCAGCTTGAGGTCGTCAAAGCCGACGATCGACAGATCCTGCGGTACCCGCAGCCCCATTTTCTTCGCCTGGGACAGCACGCCGATCGCCATGACGTCGCTGTGGCAGAACACCGCCGTCGGTGGTTTCGGCTGAGCCATCAACTGGGTCAGCGCTTGCGCGCCGGCTTCGTAGGTAAAATCACCCCGGGTAATATAGCTGCTTTCGACGGTAATGCCATTACGGCGTAGCGCTTGAACATAACCTTGCAGCCGATAATGGCTCAGCGGCATCTGTTCCGGCCCGGCGACGCAGGCGATCTGCCGGTGGCCCAATTGATGCAAATAATGCACGGCTTCAAAGGCGGCGGTCAGGTTGTCGATATGCACCGTCGGCAGTTCCAGCTCGGGCGCGAACTCATTGGCCATCACCATCGGCGGCAGATTGCGCTGCTCTTCCTTGCTGGCGTCGAACGGTAGATTAGAGCCCAGCAGCAGCATGCCGTCGATCTGTTTGGTGATGATCAGATTGACGAAGGTGCGTTCTTGCTGGTTTTGCTGCGCGCAGTCGCCGATCAGCACCAGATAGCCTTGTTGGGCGGCGGTCTGTTCGATCCCCTGGATCACATCCGCGAAAAACGGATCGCAGATGTCGGGCACGATCACCAGGATGGTGCGAGATTCGTTGCGTTTGATATTGCGTGACAGAGCATGAGGAGAATAACCCACGGCCAGCACGGCCTGTTCCACTTTCTGACGCGTTGGCGTTGACACCTTTTCCGGATTCATCAGCGCACGCGATACGGTAGCCGTTGAAACGCCCGCCATTTCGGCGACGTCTTTCATGGTCGCCATGGATAACTCTTTCTTGTGTTCCAACGCCTTTCTCCTTGCGTCAGCCCCATGCCGACGCCACTACTGCTGTTTGCTCACAATGTCCGGCATGCGGTGGCGGGATTGTTGTCATTGAGCGCCACTCGCGTTCGAGCACTCCGTCGCGCTGCGATGTGGCGACAAAATTTGCCCTCGCAGACATTCTAAACAGAATACGCCCCGCCTTTGTTACCTAATTTGCATAAAAAATGTGACCTGAGAAGGTTTTTTAGCGTTCGCTCGCAATTTAAAGGGTAAACGTTTGCATGACGGCAGCTAAATCGGACTTTTCCGGGATCAGCTGTCGATCGGATCGACATCCAGCGTCCATTTCACCTTGCGCGTTTGCGGCAGGGTGCCGATCAGCGGCAGCGAGCTTTTCATCAGCTGTTGCAGGACGCGCCGTGTCGGATGCTGCAGCAGCAGCTGCCAGCGGAAACGGCCGCCGCGTTTGGACTGCAGCGCCGGCACCGGGCCCATCACCCACAGCGAATCGTCCTTAAGCGGACTGGCTTCCAACAGATTGCGCAGCTGCTGCAGGAACAGCGGGGCCTGTTGGTTATCGTGATCTTCGGCGCGCACGATGATGTGGCTGGTGTAGGGCGGTAGAAACACGCTGTTGCGCTCCGCCAGCGTCTGTTTGGCGAAGGCGTCGTAACCTTGTTGCAGCAGCACCTGCAATAACGGGTGCTCCGGGTGGTGGGTTTGCAGCAGCACTTCACCCTGTTTGCCCGCTCGCCCCGCGCGCCCGGAGACCTGGGTATAGAGCTGAGCAAAACGCTCGGCGGAGCGGAAGTCGGCGGAGAACAGCGCGCCGTCCACGTCCAGCAACGCCACCAGCGTGACGTCGGGAAAATGGTGGCCCTTGGCCAGCATTTGCGTGCCGATCAGAATGCGCGCTTCGCCGCGATGAATATCCGCCAGGTGCTGCTCCAGCGACCCTTTGCGGCTGGTGGTGTCGCGATCGATGCGGGTGATCGGCGTGTCGGGGAACAGCGGCGCCAGCTCATGTTCCAGCTGTTCGGTGCCGACGCCGACCGATACCAGGTGGGTGGAGCCGCACTGCGGGCATTGGTGCGGCACCGGTCGCTGGCTGTCGCAGTGGTGACAGCGCAGCTGGCGCTGATGCTGGTGGAAGGTGTAATAGTGATCGCAGCGCTGGCACTCGGCGATCCAGCCGCACTCGTGGCACAGCAGCGCCGGGGCGTAACCGCGGCGGTTGAGGAACAGCATCACCTGATTGCCGGCTTTTAAATGGTGCTGCATGCTTTTCAAAAGCGGCTGCGACAGGCCGACCTTCAGCGGCAACCCTTTCAGATCGATCAGATGCTGCGCCGCCGGTTTGGCGTTGCCCGCGCGCTGGGTGAGCTTCAACTGGCGATATTTGCCCAGCTGCACGTTGTGCAGCGTTTCCAGTGCCGGCGTGGCGGAGCCCATCACCATCGGGATATCTTCTTCCCGGGCGCGGAACACCGCCAGATCGCGGGCGTGGTAGCGCCAGCCTTCCTGCTGTTTATAAGAGCTGTCGTGCTCTTCGTCGATGATGATAACGCCCAGTTGCCGGAACGGCGTGAACAGCGCCGAGCGGGTGCCGATGACGATAGCGGCTTCGCCGCTGCGCGCGCGCAGCCAAACCGCCAGCCGTTCGCTGTCGTTCAGCCCGGAGTGCAGCACGTCCACCGGCGCGTTGAAGCGCTCGCGAAAGCGGGCGATGGTTTGCGGCGTCAGGCCGATTTCCGGCACCAGCACCAGCGCCTGCCGGCCTTTGGCCAACACGTTTTCCAGCACGCTGAGATACACCTCGGTCTTGCCGGAGCCGGTGACCCCGGCCAGCAGCCAGGCGGCAAACTGCTCATCTTCGCTTCGGATCGCCCCGACGGCGGTGGCCTGTTCGGTATTCAGCCGCAGCCGCTCGCCGAGCACCGCAAAGTTGGGGCGCCAGTCCTGCGTGGCCGCGACCTGAGCGCGCAGATCGATCAGCCCTTTGGCGCGCAGCGCCTGCAGGGCGCTTTCCGTCAGCTCAAGCTGGCTGACCTGATGGCGATAGACCGGGCGTTGCAACAGCGCCGCCAGCGCCTGCTGCTGTTTCGGCGCGCGTTTCAGGCTTTCGGGCGGCGTGGCGCGCCCCTCTTCGGTGGCGAACCACTGCCACAGCGGCGCGGCCTCGGCCGGTTTGCCTTGGCGCAGCAGGATCGGCAGCGCGTGGAACAGCACTTCGCCGATGGGATAGTGGTAGTAATCGCTGGCCCAGCGCAGGATGCGCCACAGGCTGGGGGAGAACAGCGATTCCGTGTCGATCACGCTGTCGATCGGTTTGAGCTTGTCCAACGGCAGTTCGCTGGTGTCGCTGCAGCCGGTGACGATGCCGATTGCATGCTGCCTGCCCCAGGGCACGCCCACGCGCGCGCCGGCCACCGGCTGCATGCCGGGCGGCAGCAGATAGTCGAAGGTGCGGGCGAGGGGGACCGGCAAAGCAACGTGTACGACGGGCATGATCTCATCCAAATTGAAAAAAAGTGGGCATCAGTTTACACGGCGCATCGGCAAATGTACGGTTCCGATTGCGCGCCCCGACTAATGCTGTATAATTTGCCGCCTTTGGTATAATTCGATACCAAAATTCTATTATCAACCACGTGTGGTGTCTGGCGAAACAGGGCTGGATAGCGACACGGCCTTAACTGAGGTTTCCCATGAAACAAGGTATCCACCCAAAATACGAAGAAGTTACTGCTAACTGCTCTTGCGGTAACGTGATGAAGATCCGCTCCACCGTGGGCCACGATCTGAACCTGGACGTTTGTGGCGCATGCCACCCGTTCTACACTGGCAAGCAGCGTGACGTTGCTACCGGTGGCCGCGTTGACCGCTTCAACAAGCGTTTCAGCGTACCAGGCGCTAAGAAATAAGATTTCTTATCGACCGATGAAAAAGGCGCCCTGGGCGCCTTTTTTCTTTTCTGCCGCCGGCGTTCGCCGGGCGGTTCTCAATATTCCCAGGTATCGGGATCGACACCCAGTTCGCGCATCAACGCTTTTGCGGCTTCCGGGATTTCATCGCTGCGCTCTTTGCGCAGGTCTTCATCGTTCGGCAGCGGCTGGCCGGTAAAGGCATGCAGAAACGCTTCGCACAGAAGTTCGCTGTTGGTGGCGTGGCGCAGGTTGTTCACCTGGCGACGGGTCCGTTCGTCGGTGAGGATTTTCAGGACCTTCAGCGGAATGGATACCGTGATCTTTTTGACTTGCTCGCTTTTTTTACCGTGTTCAGCGTAAGGGCTGACATACTCGCCGTTCCACTCAGCCATGGGACACCTTAACTTTGTCAGAAAAATTACAAAATTCTAAAAACCGGCCAATTATGCCCGATCTTCACTGTTCTCACTAAATAAATGTCAATTTTACGCGACCAGGGTCACTGAATGCCCCGCTTCGGCCAGGCATTGCCGCTTAACATCTTATCGTCATGTCATATCGGCATAATTTTAGCGGGTATTGTGTCATTGCTCAATCTATACGCAAAGAAGTTTAGATGTCCAGATGTATTGACGTCTATCAATCCTGCGATTACTCTTTAGGCCTCATTCACCGAACCGAGAGCCGAGCGAGCCCATGACGCGTAAACCAGCCACGATTGCCGTACGCAGCGGCCTGAACGACGACGAACAGTACGGCTGCGTTGTCCCGCCGATTCATCTGTCCAGCACCTATAACTTTACCGACTTCAATCAACCCCGAGCTCATGACTACTCGCGCCGCGGCAACCCGACGCGCGACGTGGTGCAGCGCGCGTTGGCGGAGCTGGAAGGCGGCGCCGGCGCGGTGATGACCGGCAGCGGGATGTCGGCGATCCATCTGGTGACCACCGTACTGCTGAAGCCCGGCGATCTGCTGGTGGCGCCGCACGACTGTTACGGCGGCAGCTATCGGTTATTCGACAGCCTGAGCAAGCGCGGCGCTTATCGCGTGCTGTTCGTCGATCAAGGCAATGAGGCCGCCCTGCAACAGGCGCTGGCGCAAAAGCCGAAGCTGGTGTTGATAGAAAGCCCCAGCAATCCGCTGCTGCGGGTGGTGGACATCGCGGCGATCTGCGCTGCCGCGCACGCGGCGGGCGCGTTGACGGTGGTGGACAACACGTTCCTCAGCCCGGCCCTGCAACAGCCGATCGAACTCGGTGCCGATCTGGTGGTCCATTCTTGCACCAAATACCTGAACGGGCATTCGGACGTGGTGGCCGGCGCGGTGATCGCCAAAGATCCTGAGCTGGCGGTCGAGCTGGCCTGGTGGGCGAACAACATCGGCGTGACCGGCGGCGCGTTCGACAGCTATTTGTTGCTGCGCGGCATGCGCACGTTGTCGCCACGCATCAAGGCGGCGCAACAAAACGCTGAAGCGATTGTTGACTATTTACAGCAGCAACCGCTGGTGAAAAAGCTGTATCATCCCTCCCTGCCGGAGAATCCGGGGCATGAGATCGCCCGTCGTCAGCAGCGCGGTTTCGGCGCGATGCTGAGTTTTGAACTGGACGGCGATGAAGCGGTGCTGCGCCGTTTTCTCTCTGCCCTTGAGCTGTTTACTCTGGCAGAATCGTTGGGCGGCGTAGAAAGCCTGATCTCGCATGCAGCGACCATGACTCACGCCGGCATGGCGGCGGAGGCGCGGGCAGCGGCCGGCATCTCCGAGAGCCTGCTGCGCATTTCCGTGGGTATTGAAGACAGTGAAGATTTGATTGCCGATCTGGAACGCGCTTTCCAGGCGGCGGCAACGAGGTAAGCATGAATGCAATTGCTGTAGCAGGGCCGGTGAGCGGGCGTCAACTGCACAAGTTTGGCGGCAGCAGTCTGGCGGATGTGAAGTGTTATCTGCGTGTGGCCGGGATTATGGCGGAATACAGCCAGCCGGGCGACATGATGGTGGTATCGGCCGCCGGCAGTACCACCAACCAGTTGATCAACTGGCTGAAGCTCAGCCAGAGCGATCGCCTGTCTGCGCACCAGGTGCAGCAGACGTTGCGTCGTTATCACAGCGATCTTATCAGCGGCCTGTTGCCGCCGGAAAGCGCCGAGCCGCTGATCGCCGAGTTCATTCAGGATCTGGAACGCCTGGCGGCGCTGCTGGACGGCAACGTCGACGACGCGTGCTACGCCGAAGTGGTCGGGCACGGCGAGATTTGGTCGGCGCGCCTGATGGCGGCGGTGCTCAACCACCTGGACATGCAGGCGGCCTGGCTGGATGCGCGTGACTTCCTGCGCGCCGAGCGCGCCGCGCAGCCGCAGGTGGATGAAGGCCGTTCTTACCCGCTGTTGCAACAATTGATGGCCCAACACCCGGGTAAACGCCTGGTAGTGACCGGGTTCATTTCGCGCAACGACGCCGGGGAAACCGTGCTGTTGGGGCGTAACGGCAGCGACTACTCCGCCACTCAGGTCGGCGCGCTGGCCGGCGCTGCGCGCGTCACCATCTGGAGCGACGTGGCCGGGGTTTACAGCGCCGATCCGCGCAAGGTGAAAGACGCCTGCCTGCTGCCGCTGCTGCGTCTGGACGAAGCCAGCGAGCTGGCGCGTCTGGCTGCGCCGGTGTTGCACACCCGTACCCTGCAGCCGGTCTCCGGTAGCGATATCGATCTTCAGCTGCGCTGCAGCTATCAGCCGGAGCAGGGCTCGACGCGCATTGAGCGCGTATTGGCTTCCGGCACCGGCGCCAAGATTGTCACCAGCCACGACGATGTGTGCCTGATTGAACTGCACGTTGCCGCTCAGCATGACTTCAAACTGGCGCAGAAAGAGTTGGATCTGGTGCTCAAGCGCGCGCAGATCAAACCGCTGGCGGTGGGCATCCACCCAGACCGCAACCTGGTGCAGCTGTGCTACACCTCCGAGGTGGTCAACAGCGCGCTGGCGACGCTGCAGGCCGCGGTGCTGCCAGGCGAGCTGCGCCTGCGCGAAGGATTGGCGCTGGTGGCGATGGTCGGCGCCGGGGTGTGCAAGAACCCGCTGCACAGCCACCGTTTCTATCAGCAGCTGAAAGATCAGCCGGTCGAGTTTATCTGGCAGGCGGAAGATGGCATCAGCCTGGTGGCGGTATTGCGCCAGGGGCCGACCGCGCTGCTGATCCAGGGGCTGCACCAAAGCCTGTTCCGCGCCGAGAAGCGCATCGGTCTGGTGCTGTTCGGCAAGGGCAATATCGGGTCGCGCTGGCTGGAGCTGTTCGCCCGTGAGCAGACCAATATCTCCGCGCGCAGCGGCTTCGAATTTATCCTGGCGGGGGTGGTGGACAGCCGCCGCAGCCTGCTGAACTATGACGGGCTGGACGCCAGCCGCGCGCTGGCATTCTTTGAGGACGAAGCGCAGGAGCTGGATGAAGAATCGCTGTTCCTGTGGATGCGCGCGCACCCGTTCGACGATCTGGTGGTGCTCGACGTGACCGCCAGCGAAGAGCTGGCCGGGCAGTATCTGGATTTCGCCAGCTACGGTTTCCACGTGATCAGCGCCAACAAGTTGGCGGGGGCCTCGTGCAGCGACAGCTATCGCCAAATACGCGACGCCTTCGCCAAAACCGGCCGCCACTGGCTGTATAACGCCACCGTCGGCGCCGGCCTGCCGGTCAACCACACGGTGCGCGATCTGCGCGACAGCGGCGACAGCATTCTGGCGATCAGCGGCATCTTCTCCGGCACGCTCTCCTGGCTGTTCCTGCAGTATGACGGCACGGTGCCGTTCACCGAGCTGGTGGATCAGGCCTGGCAGCAGGGGCTGACCGAACCGGATCCGCGGGTCGATCTCTCCGGCCAGGACGTGATGCGCAAGCTGGTGATCCTGGCGCGCGAGGCGGGCTACGACATCGAACCGAACCAGGTGCGGGTCGAGTCGCTGGTGCCGGCGGGGTGCGAGCTGGGCTCCGTCGATCAGTTCTTCGAGAACGGTGAGGCGCTGAATCAACAGATGCAACAGCGCTTTGAGGCCGCCAGCGAAATGGGCCTGGTGCTGCGCCACGTGGCGCGTTTCGACGCCAACGGCAAGGCGCGGGTCGGCGTGGAGGCGGTGCGCCCTGAGCATCCTCTGGCCTCGCTGCTGCCGTGCGACAACGTGTTCGCCATCGAAAGCCGCTGGTATCGCGATAATCCGCTGGTGATCCGCGGGCCGGGCGCCGGCCGCGATGTGACCGCCGGCGCGATCCAGTCAGACCTTAACCGATTGGCGCAGCTACTTTAATCCTCTGCGGGCGCGGGCTCACCGCGCCCCTTGGCTTTTCCTGCCATACTTATCTTTGCCGCGATCATGAAATTCCCTCGTTGAGCGGGTGAGGATTAATCATCTTATTCCCCTCATTTTCCTGTTGACTCTTTAGCCAACATGCGGCATTTTCTATCTAGACGTCTAAACGTATAGACGCTCATCAAGATGAAATAAAAACAGTGATCGATAAGAGGTGAGCAGGGTATGAGTTTTTTCCACGCAAACCAGCGGGAAGCGCTGAATCAGAGTCTGGCGGAGTTGAACGGCCAGATTAACGTATCATTCGAGTTCTTCCCGCCACGCACCAGCGAGATGGAAGAGACCCTGTGGCAGTCGATCGATCGTCTGAGCATCCTCAAACCTAAATTCGTTTCCGTCACCTACGGCGCCAATTCCGGCGAGCGCGATCGCACCCACAGCATCATCAAAGGGATCAAGGAACGCACCGGCCTGGAGGCGGCGCCGCACCTGACCTGCATCGACGCCAGCCCGGCGCAGCTGCGCGACATCGCGACCGATTACTGGAACAGCGGCATCCGCCATATCGTGGCGCTGCGCGGCGATCTGCCGCCGGGCGGCGGCAAGCCTGAAATGTACGCGACCGATCTGGTGGCGCTGCTGAAAGACGTGGGTGACTTCGACATTTCCGTCGCCGCTTACCCGGAAGTGCACCCGGAGGCGAAGAGCGCCCAGGCCGATTTGATTAACCTGAAACGCAAGATCGATGCCGGCGCCAGTCGCGCGATTACCCAGTTCTTCTTCGACGTTGAGAGCTACCTGCGCTTTCGCGACCGCTGCGTCGCCGCCGGTATCGACGTGGAAATCGTGCCGGGCATTCTGCCGGTGTCCAACTTCAAGCAGCTGCAGCGCTTCGCCACCATGACCAACGTGCGGGTGCCAAGCTGGATGACCAGCATGTTCGAAGGGCTGGACGACGATGCGGAGACCCGCAAAATGGTCGGTGCCAACATCGCCATGGACATGGTGAAGATCCTGAGCCGCGAAGGGGTGAAAGATTTCCACTTCTATACCCTGAACCGCGCCGAGATGAGCTATGCCATCTGCCACACGCTGGGCGTGCGACCGGTGGCCGCCGCCTGACGGGCTTGCTCCATTGAAAAGGGCGCCGCTTTACCGCGGCGCCCTTTTTTTGTGGGGGAGACATAAAAAAACGGCCCCGATAAACGGGGCCGCGATGAGGCTCACTAGCCGGTGTTGCGCATCCCGGCGGCGACGCCGGCGATGGTGACCATCAGCGCCTGCTCCACGCGGGCGTCCGGCTGTTCCTGCTGGCGCGAACGGTGCAGCAATTCGGCCTGCAAGACGTTCAACGGGTCGGTATAGACGTTGCGCAGCGCGATGGATTCGGCGATCCACGGCAGGTCTTCCATCAGGTGCGCATCGTTGGCGATGGTCAGCACCACCTTGATGTCGCTTTCCAGCTGATCGCGCAGCTGTTGGCCCAGCGGCCACAGCGATTTATCCACCAGGCGCTGATCGTAGTATTCCGCCAGCCACAGGTCGGCTTTGGCGAACACCATTTCCAGCATGGCGATGCGGGTGGAGAAGAACGGCCAGTCGCGACACATCGCCTCCAGCTCCGCCTGTTTGCCGGCTTTCACCGCTTCCTGCAATCCGGCGCCGGCGCCGAGCCAGGCCGGCAGCATCAGGCGGTTCTGCGTCCAGGCGAAGATCCACGGAATGGCGCGCAGGCTCTCTACGCCGCCGTTCGGCTTGCGCTTGGCCGGGCGCGAGCCCAGCGGCAGTTTGCCCAGCTCCAGTTCCGGCGTGGCCGCGCGGAAGTAAGGCACGAAGTCCGGGTTTTCACGCACGTAGCCGCGATACATTCGGCAGGAGGTCTCGGACAGGTCGTCCATCAGCGCCCGCCATTCTTTCTTCGGTTCCGGCGGCGGCAGCAGGTTGGCCTCGAGGATCGCGCCGGCATACAGCGCCAGGCTGCTGATGGTGACTTCCGGCAGGCCGAACTTGAAGCGGATCATCTCGCCCTGTTCGGTGACGCGCAGGCCGCCCTTCAGGCTGCCCGGCGGCTGCGACAGCAGCGCCGCATGCGCCGGAGCGCCGCCGCGGCCGATGGAACCGCCGCGGCCGTGGAACAGCGTCAGCGCCACGCCGGCCTTTTCACAGGTTTTGATCAGCGCGTCCTGCGCGCGGTACTGCGCCCAGGAAGCGGCCATCACGCCGGCGTCTTTCGCCGAGTCGGAATAGCCGATCATCACCATCTGTTTGCCCTGGATGAAGCCGCGATACCAGTCGATGTTCAGCAACTGGGTCATTACGTCGTCGGCGTTGTTCAGGTCGTCGAGGGTTTCGAACAGCGGGGCGACCGGCAGCGCGAACGGGCAGCCGGCCTCTTTCAGCAGCAGGTGCACCGCCAGCACGTCGGAAGGCGTGCGCGCCATCGAAATCACATAGGCGGCGATCGAGCCCTGCGGCGCTTCGGCAATCACCCGGCAGGTTTCCAGCACTTCCTGCGTGTCGGCGCTCGGTTGCCATTTCAGCGGCACCAGCGGGCGTTTGGAGTTCAGTTCGCGGATCAGGAACGCCTGTTTATCGGCTTCCGACCAGCTTTCATAGTCGCCCAGCCCCAGATAGCGGGTCAGCTCGGCGATGGCTTCGGTATGGCGGGTGCTCTCCTGACGCACGTCGATGCGCACCAGCGGCACGCCGAAGCAGCGCACGCGGCGCAGGGTATCCAGCAGTTGACCATTGGCGATGATGCCCATGCCGCAGGCCTGCAGCGACTGGTAGCAGGCATACAGCGGCTCCCACAGCTGCTCGTTGTTCACCAGCAGGTCGTGCGGTTTCAGCACGCGCTCGCCCTTCAGGCGACCTTCCAGATAAGCCTGGGAACTCATCAGCTGGCTGCGCAGCTGCTTCATGATTTCGCGGTAAGGCTCCTGCACCTCATCGCCGCCGGCGCGGGCGCGCAGCTCAGGGGTGCACTCGGTCATCGACAGCTCGGAGACCAGCACCTGGATGTCGCGGGTAAACAGGTCGCAGGCTTTCCAGCGGCTGAGCAGCAGCACATGGCGGGTAATTTCGGCGGTGACGTTCGGGTTGCCGTCGCGGTCGCCGCCCATCCAGGAGGTGAAGCGCACCGGCACCGCTTCCACCGGCAGGCTGTAATCGATGGAGTTTTCCAGCTGTTCGTTGAATTCGCGCAGGAACGCCGGCACGCCTTCCCACAGGCTGTTTTCCACGACGGCAAAACCCCATTTGGCTTCGTCGATCGGGGAAGGGCGGTGTTTGCGAATTTCATCGGTGTGCCACGACTGGGCTACCAGCTGACGCAGGCGGCGCATGATCTTGTTGCGCTCGTAGTCGGCCAGATCGTTGTGATCGAGCTGGCTGAGGCAGGTGTTGACCTCCACCAGCTTGTGGATCAGGGTGCGGCGGGTGATCTCCGTCGGGTGCGCCGTCAACACCAGCTCGATGGAGAGTTGCGACACCGCGTGCTGCAGCTCTTTGTCGCTGAGCTTTTTGTCTTTGAGACGGCTGAACAGTTGGGCCAGCGCTTCCGGGTTGCTGGCGGCTTCGCCGTTGGGCGAAATGCTGTGGTACTGCTCGGCGACGTTGGTCAGGTTGAGGAACTGGCTGAAGGCGCGCGCCACCGGCAGCAGCTCGTCGTTGGACAGGTTCTGCAGGGTGGAGAGCAGCTCCTGGCGATGCGCTTCGTTGCCGGCGCGTGAGGATTTGGAAAGCTTACGGATGGTCTCAACGCGATCGAGAATATGCTCGCCCAGCGCTTCTTTGATGGTATCGCCGAGCAATTTGCCGAGCATACTGACATTACTGCGCATTGCCGAATATTGTTCGTTCATATAACCCCTGACCCAGTTCTGTATGTATGATTTTTATCTTGTAAATAAATTTCACGCGTCAGGCGCAGACCGCCTGCCTGATCACATCGCGTTCCTGTCCAATCGTCAATTGACACTATTTTTAGCAAAAAAACATCAAAATCGGCGCATTTTCTGAAATTTAATTACGCCGCGTGGGTTATCAGCGTGGCTTATTTCGCTGCTTTCTACTTATTTTGAGTTAGGGGAAGCATAAAGCATTTCCCCTGCTAAATGTCGGGTTTATTGCCGGCAAAAGTGATTGACCAGCTGGCCCAACAGTTTGCGCGTCGGTTCGATAAACGCGGTGTCGATGTATTCATCTGGCTGGTGGGCCTGATCGATGGAACCGGGGCCGAGCACCAACGTCGGGCAGACCTGTTGCACGAACGGCGCTTCGGTGCAGTAGTTGACCACCTGCGTGCGGGTGCCCAGCAGCTCCTCGATCACCGCTACCATGCGGTGGTCGGTCGGGCATTCGTAGCCCGGTACCGACGCGTGCAGCTCTTCGATGGTCAGGCGGCCCGGCCAGCGTTGGCTTACCGGCTCCAGCGCCTGATGCATCAGTTCGTTGATGTTGTCGAGCGTCATGCCGGGCAGTGGGCGGATATCCAGGTGCAGTTCGCAACAGGCGCAGATGCGGTTGGCCGCGTCGCCGCCGCTGATATGGCCGAAGTTCATGGTGGGATAAGGCACGGCGAACGCCGGGTTGTTGTAGCGCTCCTGCAGGGTCTTGCGCAGCTCCATCAGGCGGCCGATGGACTCGTGCATCAGATCGATGGCGTTGACGCCGCGCGCCGGATCGCTGGAGTGGCCGGACTGGCCGACGATGCGAATGGCGTTGGCCATGTGGCCCTTGTGCGCGCGCACCGGCTGCAGCGAGGTCGGCTCGCCGATGATGGCGAAATCCGGACGAATGGCGGTAGAGGCGGCGAAGTAACGCGCGCCGGCCATCGTCGTTTCTTCATCTGCGGTGGCTAAAATGTACAACGGCTTGGTCAGCTTGCTCGCGTCGATATCGCGCACCGCATCCAGAATAAAGGCGAAGAAGCCTTTCATGTCGGCGGTGCCCAGCCCGTAGAGCTTGTTGTCGTGCTCGGTCAGGGTGAAGGGATCGCGCGTCCAGCGGCCTTCGTCGTAGGGCACCGTATCGGTGTGGCCGGCCAGCAGCAGGCCGCCGCTGCCTTCGCCGATGCTGGCCAGCAGGTTGAATTTGTGGCGCGACTCCGGCACCGGCTGTACGTCGACGCGAAAGCCCAGGTCGGCAAACCATCCGGCCAGCAAGTTGATTAACGCCTCATTGCTCTGATCGAGGCCGGCATCGGTGGCGCTGATTGACTTCGTTGCGATCAACGCCCGGTACAGCTCAATAAATGGAGGTAATTTCATCTTCACTGTTGACAGCCTTAGGTTAGGATAGTATCAATATTCATGCATTTATTTTGAATAAAAATACAGTAAGCCGAAGCGTAAGGGAACCCGATGCCCGGATGTTTATAAAAGCATCAACGCCTGGCTCCGTGGGTGAACGGCGCAACAACGCTGGCTAGCCCTGTTACCTGGGTCGCAAGCGACCGCACGTCAGTTTAGAAGGTGAAAGGCCACATGTTGAATACGCTGATCGTTGGTGCCAGCGGTTACGCCGGAGCGGAGCTCACGGCTTACCTGAATCGCCACCCACACATGAACATAACCGCTTTAGCGGTTTCAGCGCAAAGTGCAGATGCAGGAAAGTTGCTTTCCGATCTCCATCCCCAGTTGAAAGGCATCGTCGATCTGCCGCTGCAGCCGTTGACTGACGTCGCCAAGGCGGCGCAGGGCATCGACGTGGTGTTCCTCGCCACCGCCCATGAAGTCAGCCACGATATCGCACCGGCTTTCCTGGCGGCGGGCTGCGTGGTGTTCGATCTGTCCGGCGCCTTCCGCGTGCAGGACGCCGGTTTTTATAGCCAGTACTACGGTTTCGAGCATCAGCATGGCGCTCTGCTGGAGCAGGCGGTGTACGGCCTGGCGGAGTGGCAGAGCGACAAGATTAAACAGGCGCAGCTGATCGCGGTGCCGGGCTGTTACCCGACGGCGGCGCAGCTGGCGCTGAAACCGTTGATCGAAAAACAGCTGCTGAATCTGGATCAGTGGCCGGTGATCAACGCCACCAGCGGCGTTAGCGGCGCCGGGCGCAAGGCCAGCATGACCACCAGCTTCTGCGAAGTGAGCCTGCAGCCGTACGGTATTTTCACTCATCGGCACCAGCCGGAGATCGCCGCGCACCTGGGCGTGCCGGTCATCTTTACGCCGCACCTGGGCAATTTCCCGCGCGGCATCCTTGAAACCATCACCTGCCGTCTGAAAGCCGGCGTGACCGCGCAGGACGTCGCGGCCGCCTATCATGCCGCCTATGACGACAAGCCGCTGGTGCGGCTGTACGACCAGGGCGTGCCGGCGCTGAAAGCGGTGGTGGGGCTGCCGTTCTGCGACATCGGTTTTGCGGTGCAGGGCGAGCATCTGATCGCCGTGGCGGTGGAAGACAATCTGCTGAAAGGCGCGGCGGCGCAGGCGGTGCAATGCCTGAATATCCGTTTCGGCTTCCCGGAAACCCAATCACTCCTTTAAACCAGCGTGAGTAAACAGCAATGAACCCGTTAATTATCAAGTTAGGTGGCGTGTTATTAGACAGTGAAGAAGCGCTGGAGCGTCTGTTTACCGCGTTGGACAGCTATCGGCAGCAGCACCAGCGCCCGCTGGTGATCGTGCACGGCGGCGGCTGCGTGGTGGACGAACTGATGAAGCAGCTCGCTTTGCCGGTGGTGAAAAAGAACGGCCTGCGGGTCACGCCGGCCGATCAGATCGACATCATCACCGGGGCGCTGGCCGGCACCGCCAACAAAACGCTGCTGGCGTGGGCGACTAAACACCAAATCAACGCCGTCGGCCTGAGCCTGGCGGACGGCGGCAGCGCGGTCGTGACCCCGCTCGATCCGGCATTGGGCCACGTCGGCAACGCGCAGCCCGGTTCGCCCGCGCTGCTCAATACTCTGCTGGGCGCCGGCTACCTGCCGGTTGTCAGCTCCATCGGCATCACCGCCGAAGGGCAGTTAATGAATGTGAACGCCGATCAGGCGGCGACGGCGCTGGCGGCGACGCTGGGGGCGGACCTTATCCTGCTGTCGGACGTCAGCGGCATCCTCGACGGCAAGGGCCAACGCATTGCGGAAATGACGGCGCAAAAAGCGGAACAACTGATCGCGCAAGGCATCATCACCGATGGTATGGTGGTGAAGGTGAATGCGGCGCTCGACGCTGCCCGCACCCTCGGCCGCCCGGTGGATATCGCCAGCTGGCGCCATGCCGATCAGCTTCCTGCTTTGTTTAACGGCGTGTCGATTGGCACCCGGATCCTCGCTTAATTTTAGAATTAGAAAGGAATAGATCATGCAAAACCAAGGCATCAAAAAAATCGTTCTGGCGTACTCCGGCGGCCTGGATACCTCGGCCATCATTCCATGGCTGAAAGAGAACTACGGCGGCTGTGAAGTGGTGGCGTTCGTGGCGGACATCGGCCAGGAGCGCAGCGATCTGGAAGGCGTGGAGCAAAAAGCCCTGCAGTCCGGTGCCTCTGAATGTCACGTGGTCGATCTGCGTGAAGAATTTATCCGCGATTACGTTTATCCGGTGCTGCAGACCGGCGCCCTGTACGAGGGCAGCTACCTGCTGGGCACCTCGATGGCGCGGCCGATCATCGCCAAGGCGCAGGTCGAGCTGGCGTTGAAAGTGGGCGCAGACGCGCTGTGCCACGGCGCGACCGGCAAAGGCAACGATCAGGTGCGTTTCGAAACCACCTACACCGCGCTGGCGCCGCAGCTGAAAGTGGTAGCGCCGTGGCGCGAGTGGAACCTGCGTTCCCGTGAAGCGCTGCTGGATTACCTGAAAGAGCGCAATATCCCGACCACCGCATCGCTGGAGAAAATCTACAGCCGCGATGAGAACGCCTGGCACATCTCCACCGAAGGCGGCGTGCTGGAAAGCCCGTGGAACGCGCCAAACAAGGATTGCTGGGTATGGACCGTCGATCCGCAGGAAGCGCCGGACCAGCCTGAGCAGGTGACCGTTACCGTCGAGAAAGGCCGCGTCGTGGCGGTTAACGGTAAAGCGCTGTCGCCGTACCAGTGCCTGGAAACCCTGAACGCGCTGGGCGCCAAGCACGGCGTCGGCCGGATCGACATCGTGGAAAACCGTCTGGTGGGCATCAAATCCCGCGGCTGCTATGAGACCCCGGGGGGCACCATCATGGTGGCGGCGCTGCGCGCCATCGAGCAGCTGGTGCTGGATCGCGACAGCTTCAAATGGCGCGAGCAGCTGGGCCTGGAGATGTCCTATGTGGTGTACGACGGCCGTTGGTTCGCGCCGCTGCGCCGCTCGCTGCAGGCCTCTGCCGAAGCATTGGCTGAAGAGGTGAACGGTGAAGTGGTGCTGCAGCTGTACAAAGGCCAGGTGACGGCGACCCAGAAAAAATCCGCCAACAGCCTGTACTCCGAAGAGTTCGCCACCTTCGGCGAAGACGAAGTTTACGATCACAGCCACGCGGGCGGCTTTATCCGCCTGTTCTCTCTGTCTTCACGCATCCGCGCGTTGAACGAGAAAAAGAATAAATAACCGATTGGCGTGACTCTGCAAGGGCGCAGCATGCTGCGCCCTTTCGCATAAAAATTCAGGAGTAAAGGTATGGCACTTTGGGGCGGACGGTTCACTCAGGCGGCGGATCAGCGGTTCAAGCAACTCAACGATTCGCTGCGGTTCGATTATCGCCTGGCGGAGCAAGATATCGTGGGCTCGGTGGCCTGGTCGAAGGCGCTGGTGACCGTTAACGTGTTGACGGCAACGGAGCAACAGCAACTGGAGCAGGCGCTGAATGCCTTGCTGACGGAAGTCCAAGCCGATCCTTTGGCGATCGTCCAAAGCGATGCCGAAGACATCCACAGCTGGGTGGAGCAGAAGCTGATCGAGAAGGTCGGCGATTTGGGCAAGAAGCTGCACACCGGCCGCAGCCGCAACGATCAGGTCGCGACCGATCTGAAGCTGTGGTGCAAACAGCAGATCGGCGATCTGCATCAGGCGATCGTCCAGCTGCAGCAGGCGCTGGTGGAGACCGCCGAAGCCAACCAGGATGCGGTGATGCCGGGGTATACCCATCTGCAACGCGCGCAGCCGGTGACTTTCGCGCACTGGTGCCTGGCCTATGTCGAGATGCTGGCGCGCGATGAAAGCCGCCTGCAGGATACCCTGAAACGGCTGGACGTCAGCCCGCTGGGCAGCGGCGCGCTGGCCGGCACCGCGTATCCTATCGATCGCGAGCAGCTGGCCGGCTGGCTGGGCTTCGCCTCGGCGACCCGCAACAGCCTGGACAGCGTATCCGATCGCGATCACGTGCTGGAGCTGCTGTCCAACGCCGCCATCAGCATGGTGCACCTGTCGCGCTTCGCCGAAGATCTGATCTTCTTCAACAGCGGCGAGGCGGCGTTTGTCGAGCTGTCTGACCGCGTGACCTCCGGCTCTTCGCTGATGCCGCAGAAGAAAAACCCGGACGCGCTGGAGCTGATCCGCGGCAAGTGCGGCCGCGTACAGGGCGCGCTGACCGGCATGATGATGACGCTGAAAGGCCTGCCGCTGGCGTACAACAAAGACATGCAGGAAGACAAAGAAGGGCTGTTCGACGCGCTCGACACCTGGATGGACTGCCTGCAGATGGCGGCGCTGGTGCTGGACGGCATTCAGGTGAAGCGCCCGCGCTGCCGGGAAGCGGCGGAGCAGGGTTATGCGAATGCCACCGAGCTGGCGGACTACCTGGTCGCCAAAGGCGTGCCGTTCCGCGAAGCGCACCATATCGTCGGTGAGGCGGTGGTAGAAGCCATTCGCCAGGGAAAACCGCTGGAAGCGCTGCCGCTGGCGGATTTGCAGCAGTTCAGCGCGACGATTGGCGACGACGTCTATCCGATCCTGGCGTTGCAATCCTGCCTGGACAAACGTGCGGCCAAAGGCGGCGTCGCGCCGCAGCAGGTGGCCGCGGCCATCGCCGCAGCGAAACTGCGTTTGGTTTGACGACGAGGGCGGCCTGGCGCCGCCCTTGAACCGTTACCCCGCCAGGCGTGCGCAGAGATAACGGTTCAGGCTCACGCCTTCTTCCATCGCGCCGATCGCCAGCCGGCGATGCTGTTCCGGCGTCATGCGCAGCACCAGTTTGCCGCTGAAATTTTTCTCCGCCAACGCCTGCGGCGGCGTTTCGCCTTGTGCCAGCATGTCGGCGATCGTTTCGCTCACCACTTTCTCGATACCCTCCAATGCGCCGGTACGCGTGGCGGCCAGCCAGGACAACGAGGGGAATTCGGCGCACAGCCCGACATATTCACGGTCTTGCGCTGACCAGGTGATGCGATAGGTATAGTGTTCATGCTTTTCCATGTTCTTCCTCCATTCTGGCCAGTGCGGCGATGACCTGCTTAACCTGATATGCCTTGGCCGCGCCGTTGTTGCCGCGTTGGATATTGATGCGCGGATCGCCTGGCCAGGGCATGCGATAAACGTGATGGCTGCTACCGTTTATGCGCGGCGGCCCAAACCATCGCACGCAGATTTTCGCTAACTCGGCGAATTTGATGCTGTTCTGCCGCTGTTGCAAATCAGCGATGTCATCCCTGATCTCGTTCATGTTGCCTCCATTTTAGTATTATTATTGATATCACTTCAATATCAAAGCATAAAAAATGAGCGCAGGAGGGCCGTGAGGCAAGAGGAGGGAGGAAAATCTGGAAAGCGCTGCGCAAAAAAACCGGGCCTGAAGGCCCGGTAGGTGTGAACGGAGAAGGAGGCGTTATTCGCCCGGACAGCGCTGACAGCGCTCGATTTCGGCCGTGCCGAGTTTGAGCTTCGCCTGCAGGTCGCGCAGCGCAGTGCGCAAGCCTTCTTCGATCACCGGATGATAGAACGGCATGTCCAGCATTTGATCGACGGTCATCTGCTGTTGGTGCGCCCAGGCTAACAGGTGCGCAATGTGTTCGGCGTCCGGGCCGATCATTTCCGCGCCGAGGAAACGGCCGGTGCCTTGCTCGCCGTAAACGTGCAGAACGCCCTTGTTGCGCAGCATCACCCGCGAGCGACCCTGATTCTCAAACGAGACCTTGCCCACTTCAAAACAGCCGCAGGCGCTGAACTTCTCGCTCAGCTCGCGGAAGGTCGAGCCGACCATGGCGATCTGCGGATCGGAGAACACCACCGAAATCGCGCTGCGGCGCAGACCCGGATTGATCTCCGGGAAGCTGCCGGCATTGGCGCCAGCGATGCGCGCCTGATCGCTGGCATCATGCAACAGCGGCAGCTGGTTGCTGGCGTCGCCGGCGATAAAGATATGCGGCACGCTGGTTTGCATCGTCAGGCGGTCGGCCAGCGGCACGCCTCGAGCGTCGAGCTGCAGGCCGGTATTTTCGAGGCCCAGCCGATCGACGTTGGGGCGGCGGCCGGTGGCGGCCAGCACGTAGTCCACCAGGATCTCCTGCGACTGGCCCTGCAGATCCTGATAGCGGATAAATACGCGGTCGCCTTCGCGCTGCATCATCTCCACTTTCACGTCGGCGTCGAGGTAGAATTCTTCCCCCAGCGCCTTCGCAGCGTAATCGCGCACGGCGCTGTCGGTCAGCGGCCCGACGGCGCCGCCGATGCCGAAGACCTTGGTGTCGACGCCGAGGCGGTGCAGCGCTTGCCCCAGCTCCAGCCCGATCACGCCGGGGCCGAATACCGCCACGGACTGCGGCAAGTCATCCCAGTTGAACAGATCGTCGTTGACGATCAGGCGATCGCCCAGTTCATTCCACGGCGCCGGCCAACTGGGGCGAGAGCCGGTGGCGATCACGATGCGCTGCGCCACGATGCGCGTATGGTCATCGACCTGCAGCGTGTTGTCGTCGATAAAGCGGGCATAGCCCTGAATTTTGTCGGCGGCCGGGATCTCGTCCACGCCTTCCAGCACGAAGCCGACGAAACGATCGCGTTCGCGTTTGACGCGCGCCATCACCTCGCGTCCGTCGATACGCGTTTTGCCGGTTGGGTGCACGCCAAAGCCCGGCGCACGTTCGATTTGATGCACCGCTTCGGCGGCGGCGATCAGTAATTTGGATGGCATGCAGCCAACGCGCGCACAGGTGGTGCCGTACGGCCCGCCTTCAATCATCACCACGCTGGGGGTAGACAGTTTGGCCGCGCGATAGGCGCCGAGCCCTGCGGTGCCGCCGCCGATGACCGCGACATCAACGTTCAACAGTTTCATATCCGCTCCTGAAAGGTAAAAAAAAGGGCGGGCCGTAGCCCGCCAAAGTTCACGTTGGCTTTGTTATTACTTATTAAGCTGACAGGAATGTTTCCAGATCGTCGCTGCCGCCGATGTGACGGCCGCCGATGAAGACCTGCGGCACCGTGGCGCGGCCGCTGACGGCGCGCAGGCTGACGGTGGTAGCGTCTTTGCCCAGCACGATCTCTTCATACTGAATGCCGCGCTCTTGCAGCATCTGCTTGGCTTTGGCGCAGAATGGGCAGCCCGGTTTGGTGAACAGGGAGACCGATTCCTGCACTTTGAATTCCGGCGCCAGGTATTTCAGCATGGTGTCGGCGTCGGACACTTCAAACGGGTCGCCCGGCTTGTTCGGCTCGACAAACATTTTCTCGACCACGCCGTTGCGTACCAGCATCGAGTAGCGCCATGAGCGAGGGCCAAAGCCCAGATCCGCTTTCTCGACCAGCATGTTCATGCCTTTGGTGAATTCACCGTTGCCGTCCGGCACGAAGGTGATGTTTTCCGCATGTTGGTCAGCTTTCCAGGCGTTCATGACGAAGGTATCGTTCACGGAGACGCAAAGAATGCTGTCGACGCCGTGCTGCTTGAATACGCTGGACAGTTCGTTGTAGCGCGGCAGGTGGCTCGAAGAACAGGTCGGCGTGAACGCGCCCGGCAGCGAGAAAACAATGACGGTTTTGTTTTTGAACAGGTCATCAGTGGTCACATCAATCCATTGGTCGCCCTGACGGGTGTGGAAAGTAACCTGAGGAACTTTCTTGCCTTCTTGACTGGTAAACATTGATTAACCCCTTAATTAGGAAAAGTAATTTTTAGCATTTAGCGCGATATCGCTTCGTTGGGACACATTATTGTCGCTGGGGCTTGATAGATCTAATCGCTCATTGCTATCTTATCTATCGCCATGAGCTATCATGGAATGGAGGGAAACAATGAATATTCGTGATTTAGAGTATCTGGTCGCCTTGGCCGAGCACCGGCACTTCCGCCGCGCGGCCGATTCATGCCATGTAAGCCAACCCACGCTGAGCGGGCAGATCCGCAAGCTGGAAGACGAGTTGGGCGTCATGCTGCTCGAACGCACCAGCCGCAAGGTGCTGTTCACCCAGGCGGGTCTGTTGCTGGTGGAGCAGGCGCGTACCGTGCTGCGAGAAGTGAAAGTATTGAAGGAGATGGCCAGCCAGCAGGGCGAAGCCATGTCCGGACCGTTGCACATCGGCCTGATCCCGACCGTGGGGCCTTATCTGCTGCCGCAGATCATCCCGACGCTGCACAAAACGTTCCCGAAACTGGAAATGTACCTGCACGAAGCGCAAACCCATCAGCTGCTGGCGCAACTCGACAGCGGCAAACTGGACTGCGCTATTCTGGCATTGGTTAAGGAAACCGAGGCGTTTATCGAAGTGCCTTTGTTCGATGAACCGATGAAGCTGGCGGTGTACTCCGATCACCCGTGGGCGCAGCGCGAGCGCGTGCCGATGCCGGATTTGGCGGGTGAGAAACTGCTGATGCTGGAGGATGGCCACTGCCTGCGCGATCAGGCGATGGGCTTCTGCTTCCAGGCGGGCGCGGACGAAGATACCCACTTCCGCGCCACCAGTCTGGAAACGCTGCGCAATATGGTCGCGGCCGGCAGCGGCATTACCCTGCTGCCGTCACTGGCGGTACCGCCGCAGCGCGAACGCGACGGCGTCTGCTATCTGGATTGCTACAAGCCGGAGCCGAAGCGCACCATCGCGCTGGTGTACCGCCCCGGCTCCCCTTTGCGCAGCCGTTATGAGCAACTGGCCGAAGCGATCCGCGAACACATGCAGGGCTACATCGACAGCGCGTTAAAACAGGCGGTTTAAGCCGTTTAGCGCCGCCACCCGGTAGGCTTCGGCCATGGTCGGATAGTTGAAGGTCGTATTAACGAAATACTCGATAGTATTGCCTTCACCTTTCTGTTCCATGATCGCCTGGCCGATGTGGATGATCTCCGCCGCACGCTCGCCGAAGCAGTGGATCCCAAGGATCTGCAGGGTGTCGCGATGGAACAGGATCTTCAGGCTGCCGACGTTCATCCCGGCTATCTGCGCGCGCGCCAGATGCTTGAACTGGGCGCGGCCCACTTCATACGGCACCTTCATCGCGGTCAGTTCCTGCTCGGTTTTGCCGACGGAGCTGATTTCCGGAATGGTGTAGATGCCGGTCGGGATATCTTCGATTAAGTGACCGCTGGCTTCGCCGGAGGCGATCGCTTGCGCGGCGATGCGGCCCTGATCGTAGGCGGCGGAAGCCAGGCTCGGATAGCCGATCACGTCACCGACCGCATAAATGTGCGACAGCGCGGTTTGATACATGCTGTTCACTTTCAGCAGCCCGCGGCTGTCCGACTCCAGGCCGACGTTCTCCAACCCCAGCGAATCGGTGTTGCCGGTACGGCCGTTGGCGTACAGCAGGCAGTCCGCTTTCACCTTCTTGCCGGACTTCAGGTGCACGATCACGCCGTCTTCGGTGCCTTCGATCTTCTCGAATTCTTCGTTGTGGCGGATCACCACGCCGTTGTTCCAGAAGTGGTAAGAGAGCGAATCCGACATCTCCTGATCGAGGAACGCCAGCAGACGATCGCGGGTGTTGATCAGATCGACCTTGACGTTTAGGCCGCGGAAGATGGACGCATACTCGCAGCCGATCACCCCGGCGCCGTAAATGATCACGTGGCGCGGCTCATGGCTCAGCTCGAGAATGGAATCGCTGTCGTAGATGCGCGGATGGTTGAAGTCGACGCTGGCCGGATGGTAAGGACGCGAGCCGCAGGCGATCACGATGTGATCGGCGCGGATGGTGTCCTGGGTGCCGTCCATGTAGCTGACGCTGACGGTGTTGGCGTCGATGAAGCGCGCGTCGCCGGCGAACAGTTTGCACTGGTTCCGCTCATAGAACCCTTGGCGCATTCGGGTCTGCTGGCTGATGACGTTATCGGCGTGGCGTAAAATGTCAGGGAAGGTCGCGCTGAGCGTGCGCGAGTTGTTGTAAAGCGGGTTCTGGTTGAATTCGATAATGCGGCTGACGGCGTGGCGGAGGGCTTTGGAGGGGATGGTGCCCCAATGGGTACATCCGCCGCCTACGTTATTGTACCGTTCGATAACGGCCACGCGGGCGCCTTGTTTCACCAGCCCCATGGCGGCACCTTCACCACCAGGGCCCGAGCCAATCACAATGGCATCAAATTGATAGTGCTGTTGCATGTAGGAGAGACCTGTTTTTTTATACAAGATTACAACGGTATCTTAACATCATAGCGCTGCTCACCCAATCACCATTAGGCTTTTTGAGTCAAAGCACAATCGGCTCAGGGCGGAAGTGTGATAGAGCGCGTTAGTATAAATGCTGTTGCAATAAAATTTGCTATATTGCCGAGTCTAGGGCGTTAGACTGAGAAAATGGAACCTATCCGGATATGCATATGGGCGTCAGAGCACAACAAAAAGAACGGACTCGTCGTTCCCTGATCGAAGCCGCTTTCAGCCAGCTGAGCGCCGAACGCAGCTTCGCCAGTCTGAGCCTGCGGGAAGTTTCACGCGAGGCGGGCATCGCGCCCACGTCGTTTTATCGCCATTTCCGCGATGTGGACGAGTTGGGGCTGACCATGGTGGACGAAAGCGGTCTGATGCTGCGTCAGTTGATGCGCCAGGCGCGCCAACGCATCGCCAAAGGCGGCAGCGTGATCCGCACCTCGGTATCCACCTTTATGGAGTTTATCGGCAACAACCCGAACGCCTTCCGCCTGCTGCTGCGCGAGCGCTCCGGCACGTCGGCGGCATTCCGTGCGGCGGTGGCGCGCGAGATCCAGCATTTCATCGCCGAACTGGCGGACTACCTCGAGTTGGAAAATCACATGCCGCGCAGCTTTACCGAAGCGCAGGCGGAAGCGATGGTCACCATCGTGTTCAGCGCCGGCGCGGAAGCGCTGGATATCGACGTCGAGCAGCGGCAGCAGCTGGAAGAACGGCTGGTGCTGCAGCTACGGATGATCTCCAAAGGGGCGTATTACTGGTATCGTCGCGAACAAGAAAAAGCTTCTGTGTCCCACGTATAAAAAAGGTAAAAAATGATGGAAAAACCAGGCCGTGAAAATGGCACCTTACTGCTGGCGTTGATTGCCGGCCTTTCGATCAACGGTTCCTTTGCCGCGCTGTTCAGCTCGGTGGTGCCGTTTTCGATCTTCCCGCTGATCGCGTTGGTGCTGGCGGTGTACTGCCTGCATCAGCGTTACCTGAACCGCGCCATGCCGGACGGCATGCCGAAGCTGGCGGCGGCCTGTTTCCTGCTGGGGCTGCTGCTGTACAGCGCCATCGTGCGCGCCGAGTATCCGCAGATCGGCTCCAACTTCCTGCCGTCGGTGATCTGCGTGGCGCTGGTGCTGTGGATCGGCATGAAACTGAAGGCGCGCAAGGCGCCGGATGCGCCGACTCAAGAATCGTAATGAAACGGGGCGCCATCATGGCGCCCCTGTCATATCAGCGGTGCTTTTCCAGCAACACGCCGCATTCCATGTGATGGGTATAAGGGAACTGATCGAACAGCGCCAGACGGCTGACCCGGTGGGTGGCCTGCAGCGTTTCCAGGTTGGCGCACAACGTTTCCGGATTGCATGAAATATACAGAATGCGCGGGTAAGCCTGCACCATCTTCACCGTTTCATCGTCCAGCCCGCTGCGCGGCGGATCGACGAAAATCGTCTCGCAGTTGTAGCCGCTCAGATCGATGCCTTTCAACCGGTTGAATTCGCGTACTCCATTCATCGCCTGAGTGAAGTCTTCCGCCGCCATGCGGATGATCTGCACGTTGTCGATATGGTTGGCGGCGATGTTGTACTGCGCCGCCGCCACCGACGGTTTGGCGATCTCGGTCGCCAGCACGCGCTCGAAATTGCGCGCCAGCGCCAGCGAGAAGTTGCCATTGCCGCAGTACAGCTCCAGCAAATCGCCTTTGGAACCGGCGGTGACCGCCAACGCCCACTCCAGCATCTGCACGTTCATGGCCGCGTTGGGCTGAGTGAAGCTGTTTTCCACCTGGCGATAAATCATGTCGCGGCCGGCGACCGGCAGCACTTCGTCAACATAATCCTGGTCGAGCATGATCTTGGTCTTCGACGCTCGGCCGATCAGCTGCAGGTCGAAACCCTGCGCGCGCAGCTCGTCGCGCAACTGCTCGGCGCGCTGTTGCCAAACGTCATCCAGCTTGCGGTGATACAGCAGCGAAGCGATGATTTTGCCGCTTCGCGTCGACAGATAATCTATCTGGAACAGCTTGTGGCGCAGGATCGGCTCCGGTTTCAGCGCGGCGATCAGGGCGGTCATCAGGCGGTTGATCAGCTCGCTGGCCGCCGGGAACTGATCGACGCGAATACGCTGCTTGGTCTGCTGATCGAACATGATGTGATACATGTCTTCCGCGTCGTGCCAGATGCGGAATTCGGCGCGCATGCGGTAGTGGTCGACTGGCGAGCGGAACACTTCCGGCTCGGGCGCCGCGAACGGTGACATCAACGTCTTCAGGCGGGCGACTTTCTCCGCCAGTTGGTCATCGTAACGTTCAATAGGCAAATTCTCGGGCGTCATGTGTTTCTTCTCGTCAGGCAAATTTGATCAGCGGGGATTGTAGGGAATCAGCCCGTGAAGTCCAGTTTTGTCGCGTTTATTATTTGTAACATTAATGGCAGTCTAGACATCTATTTGCATTGATCGTAGCATTGCCGTCCGGCCTCAAGCAGCGAGTGAAAAGGGAATCCGGTGTGAATCCGGAGCTGACGCGCAGCGGTAAGGGGAAGTCACGGCGATAGCGTTTCGACGCAGACACTGTCCACTGCAGGATGGGAAGTCATCGCCCGTTGCCGGTCGCGCCCTGCGGCCTGCAAATCCCAAGCCCGAAGACCTGCCGGTGTTACGTCGCAATGTCCGTGGCCGTCGCGAACTACCGGCCATGATCCTGCGGCATCCGCCAATTAAGTTTGGATGCTTTTCTCATGACAATTACAAAAAATACGCTGCTGGCGGTGGTCTCTTCCGTCACGGCTTTTTCTGGATGGGCGCAAGACAACACCACAGCCACGAATGGCGATAACCTGGTGGTTACCGCCAACCGTTTCCCGCAGCCGGTTTCTTCCGTGCTGGCGCCGACCACCATCGTCACCCGCAACGATATCGATCGCTGGCAGGCCAAGAGCCTGACCGACGTGATGCGCCGTTTGCCGGGCGTGGACGTTGGCCAAAACGGCGGGTTGGGGCAAAAGAGCTCGCTGTTTATTCGCGGCACCAACTCCAGCCACGTGCTGGTGCTAATTGATGGCATTCGCCTTAATCAGGCGGGCGTCAGCGGCTCTTCTGACCTTAGCCAAATCCCGATTTCGTTGGTGCAGAAAGTCGAATACATCCGCGGCCCGCGCTCGGCGGTGTACGGCTCCGATGCCATCGGCGGCGTGGTCAACATTATTACCACGCGTGAAAAGAACGGTACTACGCTCTCAGCCGGCGTCGGCTCCAACGGCTATCAATCCTATGACGCGTCGACTCAACAGCAGTTGGGCGACAGCACCGTGGCGACGGTGGCGGGTGACTACACCTACACCAAAGGGTATGACGTGGTGGCCTACGGCAGCACCGGCATGCAAAGCCAACAGGATCGCGATGGCTTTATGAGTAAGTCGCTGTATGGTGCGCTTGAGCACCAGTTCAGCGAATCGGTCAGCGGTTTTGTGCGCGGGTATGGTTACGACAACCGCACGGCGTATGATAGTTATTATTCCTCACCGACCAGCCCTCTGCTGGATACGCGCAAACTGTATAGCCAAACCTGGGATACCGGATTGCGCTATAAAGAAGGCATATACGCAACACAAGTGATTGGCAGCTACAGCCATAGCAAGGATTACGATTACGATCCTCGCCTCGGCATGCATGACAGCTCGGCCAGCCTGGTGGATTCCGAACAGTACAACCTGCAGTGGGGCAATACGCTGCAGGTTGGACAGGGTACCGTAAGCTCTGGCGTCGACTGGCAGCAACAGAAAATCAAACCGGATTCCACCACCGTGAAGGGTGAAAAAAGCCAACGTGATGCAGGCATCTACCTGACCGCGCAGCAACTGGTTGGCCCGGTGACGTTGGAAGGTGCGGTTCGAGGTGACGATCATTCCGAGTTTGGCTGGCATGGCACCTGGCAAACCAGCGCGGCCTGGGAATTCGTCGAGGGATACCGTTTTATCGCATCGTATGGCACGGCGTTCAAAGCACCGAATATGAGCCAGCTATACGGCAACTTCGGTAACAACACCGATCTGAAACCGGAAGAAAGCAAGCAGTGGGAAGGTGGCTTTGAAGGGCTGACCGGCCCGGTGACCTGGCGCATCTCCGGTTATCGCAACGACATCGACAATTTGATCGATTCCACGGGGGAAACCAACTACGTCTATTACAACGTGGGTAAGGCGACCATCAAAGGGATTGAAGCGACGGCCTCGTTTGATACCGGCCCGTTGACGCATCAGATTGGTTATGACTATGTCGATCCTCGCAACGCCAAGACCAATGAAGTGCTGCTGCGGCGCGCCAAGCAGCAGGTGAAATATGAGCTGGACTGGCAGCTGTACGACTTTGACTGGGCGGTGACTTATCAATATCTGGGTCAACGTTATGACAAGGATTACAGTACCTATCCGGAACAAAGCGTTAAACTTGGCGGCGTGAGCCTGTGGGATCTCGCAGTTTCGTATCCGGTCACATCTCATCTGACAGTTCGTGGTAGAATTGCCAACCTGTTTGATAAAGATTATGAGACGGCCTATGGCTACGCTACTCCAGGAAGAGAATACTACCTCACTGGAAGCTATACCTTCTAACAGCACCGCCACACCTCGCCCGACGGTGCTGGTTTTCGATTCCGGCGTCGGCGGGCTGTCGGTGTATCAGGAGATTCGGCAGTTGCTGCCGGATCTCCACTATATATACGCGTTCGACAACGTGGCGTTCCCCTACGGCGAGAAGTCAGAAGAGTTTATCGTTGAGCGCGTGCTGGAGATTGTCGGCGCGGTGCAGCAGCGTCATCCTCTGGCGATTGTCGTCATCGCCTGCAACACCGCCAGCACCGTTTCCTTGCCGGCCCTGCGCGAGCGTTTCAGTTTCCCTGTCGTGGGCGTGGTGCCCGCCATCAAACCGGCGGCCCGTCTTACCGTCAACGGCATTGTCGGCCTGTTGGCGACCCGCGGCACCGTACAGCGCAGCTACACCCATGAGCTGATTTCCCGTTTCGCCACCGACTGCAAGATTGAACTGCTGGGCTCTTCAGAACTGGTGGAGCTGGCGGAAGCCAAGCTGCATGGCGAAGCCGTGCCGCTGCCGGTGCTGAAGAAGATCCTGCATCCGTGGCTGAGCATGCGCGAGCCGCCGGATACGGTCGTTCTGGGCTGCACCCATTTCCCTCTTTTAGCTGAAGAGCTGATGCAGGTGTTGCCGGAAGGCACCCGATTGGTGGATTCCGGCGCGGCGATTGCCCGTCGCACCGCCTGGCTCATCTCTACGCAGGAAAACCTGGTCTCGAGCCAGGAAGAGAATCTGGCGTATTGCATGGCGTTAAATGAAGATACTGACGCTTTATTGCCCGTTTTGCAGGGCTATGGCTTTAAATCGTTGAAAAAACTGCCGCTTTAACGGTGTTTTGGTTAAACATTCAACGGTCGGAAAAAATATTGAAAATAGGGGTTGCGGCCCGCCGAGAACTCCCTATAATGCGCCTCCACTGACCGGGAACAACGACTGACAAGCCGCCGGGTCAGCGAGAGGAAAGCGAAATAAACGCTTGACTCTCCG